>NZ_JBHVXZ010000031.1:0-86667 GCF_042881395.1 Amycolatopsis sp. NPDC058278
CTGCCACCCTCCGCTCTAACTATTTTTGGTGTGCCCCCCTCCCCCCAACCCCCCCCCCCCGCTGGTTGGGGCCCGCCTGGCGCCCCCCCCCCCCCCCCCCCACCACCCCGGCCCGGCGCGCACTAGGAACTCGTCATGATCCGCTATGTCCTGCGACGGCTGCTCCAGCTGATCCCGGTGTTCTTCGGCACCACGTTCCTGATCTACGTCCTGGTCTGGGCGCTGCCCGGCGACCCGTTCTCCGGCAAGTGCGGCCAGGCCGCGTGCCCGGCGGCCTACGTCGCCCAGATGACCGAGAAGTACCACCTGAACGACAACATCTTCGTCCAGTACTTCAAGTACCTCGGGAGCCTCTTCACCGGTGACTGGGGCGAAACCTTCAACGGCACCTCCGTCGGCGAGCTGATCGCGACGTCGTACCCGATCACGCTGCGGCTGGCCGTGATCGCCGTCGCCATCGAAGCCGTCATCGGCCTCACCGCCGGCGTGCTGACCGGCCTGCGCGGCAAGGGTTTCCTCGACAACCTGGTGCTGGTGTCGACGACGTTCCTGATCTCGCTGCCGGTGTTCGTCACGGCGATCGTGCTGCAGCTCGCGCTGGGCGGCAACGGTCTCGGCTGGATCGAGGCCAGCGTGTCGGAGGATCCGAGCGTCGGCGAGCTGATCGTGCCCGGCATCGCGCTCGGCAGCTTGTCGATGGCCTACGTCGCCCGGCTGTCGAGAAGCAGCATCGCCGAGAACCGCCGCGCCGACTACGTGCGGACGGCGATCGCGAAGGGGCTGCCCCAGAGCCGGGTCGTCGGCGTCCACCTGCTCCGCAACTCGGTGATCCCGGTGCTCACGTTCCTCGGCACCGACCTCGGCGCCCTGATGGGCGGCGCGATCGTCACCGAAGGCGTGTTCAACATCAACGGTCTGGGCAGGCTGATCTTCCGCGGCATCCAGGACCGGGAGAGTGCGACCGTCGTCGGCGTGGTCGTCCTGCTGGTGCTGGTGTACCTGCTGATGAGCCTGCTCGTCGACCTGCTCTACGCCGTTCTCGACCCGAGGATCCGCTATGACTGACCCGAACCTGGTGGGTGGCGGCGGCGCCGACGCGGCCGAGCTGTCCCGCGTCGACGACTCCGCCACCAGCCCGCAGAAAGCCCGCAGCCTGTGGAGCGACGCCTGGCAACAGCTGCGGCGCAAGCCCGCGGTCATCGCCTCGGCGGTGATCATCCTGTTCATCGTGCTGCTCGCGATCGCCCCCGGCCTGTTCAGCTCGCGGGACGCCGGGTTCAGCGACCTGTCCCACGCCAACGAAGGGCCGTCCGCGGACGCCTGGTTCGGCTACGACAACCAGGGCGCCGACGTCTACGCCCGCACGATCTACGGCACGCGGGCCTCGGTGCTGGTCGGCGTGTTCTCCACGCTGCTGACCGTCCTCTTCGGCTCGCTCGTCGGCATCCTCGCCGGCTACTACGGGAGGTTCGTCGACAGCTTGCTTTCCCGCTTCGGCGACATCTTCGCGGGCCTGCCGTTCATCCTCGGCGCGATCGTCATCCTGACGACGTTCAACGCACCGGGCTCGAACCCCGGCGCTGTCACGATCATCGTCCAGGTGGTGTGCTCGATCGCCGTGCTGAGCTGGCCGGTGGCCATGCGCATCATGCGGTCGGCGACGCTGGTGGCCAAGCAGCTCGACTACGTCAAGGCCGCGCGCGGCCTCGGCGCCAGCACCCCGCGGATCATCTTCCGGCACCTGCTGCCGAACACGATCGCGCCGGTGCTGGTGTACGCCACCATCGCGCTCGGCGCGTTCATCGGTGCCGAAGCGACGCTCGCCTTCCTCGGCATCGGCGTGCGCGCGCCGGTGGTTTCGTGGGGCGTGCTGATCTCCGACTCGAAGGACTACTTCCAGAACGACCCGCACATGTTGCTGTTCCCCGGCGCCTTCGTCACCCTGACCGTGCTGGCCTTCGTGATGCTCGGCGACGGCATCCGCACCGCGCTCGATCCGAAGTCGAGGTAGATCTCCTTGTCCGACAACGAACTCCTGCTCGAGGTGGAAGATCTGCGCGTCGAGTTCCGGACGTCCGACGGCGTGGCGAACGTGCTCAACGGCGTCAGCTACTCCGTGCACGCCGGGGAAACCCTGGCCGTGCTCGGCGAGTCCGGTTCCGGGAAGAGCGTCACGGCGCAGACGGTGATGGGGATCCTCGACACGCCACCCGGGGTGATCACCGGCGGTGCCGTGCGCTGGCGCGGCGAGGACCTGCTGACCGCGTCCGACGAACGCCGTCGTGAAGTCCGCGGCAGCGAGATCGCGATGATCTTCCAGGACGCCCTTTCCGCGCTGAACCCGGTGTTCACCGTGGGCTTTCAGATCGAGGAACAGCTGCGCGTCCGGCTCGGGATGTCCAAAAAGGATGCCCGGAAGCGCGCGATCGAACTGCTCGACACCGTCCGCATCCCCGCCGCGGAACGTCGGATGAAGGACTACCCGCACCAGTTCTCCGGCGGCATGCGCCAGCGCGCGATGATCGCGATGTCGCTGGCCCTCGACCCGGACCTGCTCATCGCCGACGAGCCGACCACCGCCCTCGACGTCACCGTCCAGGCCCAGATCATGGACCTCCTGGGGGAAATCCAGGCCGAGCGCAAGATGGGTCTGGTGCTGATCACCCACGACCTCGGGGTGGTCGCCGAGGTCGCCGACCGGATCGCGGTGATGTACGCGGGCCGGATCGTCGAGCAGGCCGACGTCGGCGAGCTGTTCCGCGCGCCGGCCCACCCCTACACCGCCGCGCTGATGGACTCCCTGCCCCGGCTCGACCTCAAAGGACAGACGCTGGAAACCATCAAGGGCCTGCCGCCCAGCCTGCTGGACATCCCCTCGGGCTGCCCGTTCCACCCGCGGTGCAAGCGCGCCGAGGCCAGGTGCAGCGTCGACGTCCCGCCGCAGCACGCGATCGGTTTCGGCCGGACGAGCGCGTGCCACTTCGCCGAAGAGGTGGTGAGCTCCCGTGCCTGATCCGATCCTGTCCGTCCAGGACCTCCGGAAGTACTTCCCGGTCCGCACCGGCATCCTCTTCAAGCGCACGATCGGCCAGGTCAAGGCGGTCGACGGCGTCTCGTTCGACCTGATGCCGGGCGAGACGCTCGGCGTCGTCGGCGAGTCCGGCTGCGGCAAGTCGACGCTCGCCCAGGTCCTGATGCGCCTGGAGGAACCGACCGGCGGCACCGCGCGGTTCGAGGGCCGCGACATGTTCGCGATGCGCGGGTCCGAGCTGCGGAAGCTGCGGCGCGAAATCCAGATCGTGCTGCAGGACCCGTACACCTCGCTCAACCCGCGGATGACGGTCGGCGACATCGTCGGCGAGCCGTTCGAAATCCATTCCGACGTCGCACCCAAGGGATCGCGGGCGGGCAAGGTGCGGGAACTGCTGGAGGTCGTCGGGCTCAACCCCGAGCACCTCAACCGCTACCCGCACCAGTTCTCCGGCGGCCAGCGCCAGCGCATCGGCATCGCGCGGGCGCTCGCGCTGCGGCCGAAGGTGATCATCTGCGACGAGCCGGTGTCCGCTTTGGACGTCTCGATCCAGGCGCAGGTGATGAACCTGCTCGGTGACCTGCAGGGCGAGTTCGGCCTGTCGTACGTCTTCATCGCGCACGACCTTTCGGTGGTGCGGCACCTGTCGAACCGGGTCGCGGTGATGTACCTCGGCAAGATCGTCGAGCTCGGCACCGACGAGGAGATCTACGAACGGCCGTCCCACCCGTACACCCAGGCGCTGCTGTCCGCGGTACCGGTGGCGGACCCGGCCGTGCGCGGGCGCCGCCAGGTGATCCGGCTGACCGGCGACGTGCCGAGTCCCCTGGATCCCCCGTCCGGGTGCCGGTTCCGCACGCGGTGCTGGAAGGCCGAGGACAGGTGCGCGTCCGAGGTGCCGGAACTGGTGCCCCGGACCGACGGGCACTTGTCAGCTTGTCACTTCGCGGAGCAGAAGTCGGTTGTTCCATAACGTACGTTTGGCCGTTGTACACGCATTGTCCGGTCTATACGGTGCAGGAACCGCTTTCCGAGGAGGAGAATCGTGAAGAGACCCAGGCTTTTCGCCGCGGCCATGGCCGTCCCGCTGTTCGGGGCGCTCTCGGCCGTCGCGGTTCCCACCGCGTCGGCGCAGCCCGCGCTGTCCGGCCCGGCGACCGAATTCACCGTGCTCGCCAAGGACGTCCAGAGCATCGGCAGCGCCCAGCAGGCGATCAAGGCCGCGGGCGGCACGGTACTGGAGACCAACACCGCGGTCGGCCTGATCAGGGCCAGCGCGCCGGCCACCGGCTTCACCGAGCGCGTGGCCACGAACCGCGCGGTGTTCGGTGCGGCCAAGGCCCAGTCCATCGGCTCGGTGCCGAAGATGGGCAAGAAGACCAAGGGTGACGCCGGCGTCGAGAAGGAAGGCCGCGGCGCTGCTTCTTCGAAGAAAAATGTCACAGCCGCAAATGCCGTCGGGATGGACCCGCTGGACGACCAGCTCTGGGGCCTCAAGTCCGTCCGCTCGGACCTCGCGCGCACCAAGCAGCCGGGCAGCAAGCAGGTCAAGGTCGGCGTCATCGACACCGGCATCGACGGCACGCACCCGGACATCGCGCCGAACTTCGACGAGGCCGACTCGCGCAACTTCACCCGCGACATCCCGACCGACGTCAACGGCGCCGAAGTCGACGGGCCGTGCGAGTTCCGCGGCTGCGTCGACCCGGCCAACCACGACGACGGCGGCCACGGCACGCACGTCGCGGGCACCATTGCCGCCGCGGCCAACGGCTTCGGCGTCTCCGGTGTCGCACCGAACGTGACGCTGGTGAACATCCGCGCCGGCCAGGACTCGGGCTTCTTCTTCCTGCAGCCGACGGTCGACGCGCTGACCTACGCCGGCGACGCCGGCATCGACGTGGTCAACATGTCGTTCTACACGGACCCGTGGCTGTACAACTGCACGGCGAACCCGGCCGATTCGGCCGCCGAGCAGGCCGAGCAGCGCACGATCATCGAGGCGACCCAGCGCGCGCTGAACTACGCGCACCGCAAGGGCGTCACGATGGTGGTCGCGCTGGGCAACCAGCACACCGACCTGGGCGCGCCGCAGCCGGACACCACGAGCCCCGACTACCCGGCGAACGGCACGCACCCGCGCACGGTGGACAACTCGAGCTGCCTCAACCTGCCGGTCGAGGGCAACCACACCATCGGCGTGAGCTCGTTCGGGCCGTCGCAGAAGAAGGCGGACTACTCGAACTACGGCCTCGAGCAGATCTCGGTGTCGGCCCCGGGCGGCTTCTTCCGCGACGGCTTCGGCACGCCGTGGTACCGCACGGTGGAGAACCAAATCCTCTCGACGTACCCGAAGAACGTCGGCATCGCCGAAGGCAACATCGACGCGGACGGCAACATCACCGAAGCCGGCCTGACCGCGGGCGTCAAGAAGGCGACCGCGCCCGACGGCCGCGTGGGCTACTACCAGTGGCTGCAGGGAACGTCGATGGCCGCCCCGCACGCCACCGGCGTCGCGGCGCTCATCATTTCCCAGTACGGCAAGAAGTCGCACGGCGAGTTCGGTCTGGACCCCGACAAGGTCCAGCGCGTCCTCGAGGGCACGGCGGCGAAGATCGCCTGCCCGGTGCCGCGCACGGTGGACTACCTGAAGGAGAACCGCGACGCGACGTACACGGCCACCTGCGAGGGTGACCCGTCGTTCAACGGCTTCTACGGCCACGGCGCGGTCGACGCCTACGCGGCGGTGACGCGCGGGTCGCAGTACCTGAAGTAAGGGAATTTCCGCACCGCCCCGCCCCGGGACGCCAACCTTCCGGGGGCGGTCCGCGTTTACGACGGGACTGGGGGGATTCCGTTGATCGTGCGTGAACCGGCGTTGCCGGTGGACCCGAGACTGCCCGGCGAGCCGACCCTGCTCGAGGTCGGCAGCACGCGGCTGTGGCTGGCCCGCCGTGGGGTACGGGTGTGGTTGCCGACGCGGCTGCTCGCGCTGCGCATCGGCGCGCGCGGCTTCGGGGTCCGCGAACGACCTGAGCAAGCCGTCATCGCCGCGGTCGTGGGCGCTTCCTTCCCGGCCTTCACCGCCGGCGTGGACCTGCCGGGCCGGGGAGCGGTCCTCGCTGTGCTCTTCGCCCTTGTGCAGGTGCTGCGCTGGGGGCGGATGCAACGCCGCGAGCGGCTCGCCGAGCGCCTCACCGCGGCCGGACCCCCGCTGCCGCTGCGCGTGGCGGCCCGGCAGGTCGGCTGGTGGTACCTGGCGACGGTGGCCGTGACCTTCGCCGGCGGGGCGGTGTTGTGCGCGGCGACGTTCCTGACCGCACCGCGGTTCGGGGACTACTGGTACCCGCCCTCGGTCGACATAGCGCTGTCCACGATCGCACTGGCCGTCGGCGCCGGCGCGACCGCGCTGGTGCTCGGCAAGGCCCTCCGCTCGCCGGTGATCGCGGAAGACGAGGCATCCCGGCTGGTCGACGAAGCGCTGCGAGCCGAGGACGCCCACCGCTACGCCTTGTGCACGTTTTACGCCCTGTTCGCGGTGCCGGTGCTCATGGTGGCCTGGGAGCCGCCTGCCCTGCTCGAGTGGGCCGCGTGGGCTTACTCGGCGGTGGTGGCCGCGTTGGAGCTGACCGGCTGGCTGCTGCTCCGCCACCGGTACCGCCGGCTGCCGCCCGGCTACTACGGCCGGTAAACCATTCCGGGCCTTGGCGCGTGTAGGACGGGACAGGGGGAGGTCCGATGGTGGTGGAAGCAGCGTGGACGACGCTCGCCGAGAGACAGGCGGCGCGGGCGTGGCTGGCCGGCCACGGCGTGGTGGTGGACGAGCCGACGCCGCTGCTGGCGGTGCGGGTCGGGTCCCGGGTGCTGGCCACACGGTCCTACCAGGCCTACAGCGTGCTTTCCTCCGTGGTCTGGATGGTCGCCTTGTTCCCGCCGGTTCCGGTGCTCGCGCGGTTCCTGGTGCTCAGCGTGCTCTGCACCGCCTATCCACTGCTGCAGTGGCGCCGGGTGTGCCAGGCCGACCGCACCGCCGCCCGGCTGGTTCCCGCGGGCGCCCGGCCGTCGCTCCGGGTGGCGGCCGGGCAGGTGGGCCGGTGGTACCTCGCCGCGGTGGCGACGACGTTCGGCGGCGGCGTGGTCCTCTGCGCGGGGTTCGCGGCCAACCCGGCGGGCTGGGCGGCCGCACTGGTGATCGGCGCCGCGAGCGTGGCGCCGGTGCTCGGCCGGGCCCTGCGCGCCCCGGTGATCGCCGAGGACGAGGCCTCGTCGGCGGTCGACGCGGCCTTGCGGGCCTACGACGCCCGAGCGTTCGCGGTGCCGTTCTTGTTCACGTTCGCCGCTTGGATCGACCTGTCCACCAGCTGGCCGTGGGCCCCGGCGCGGTTCGTGCCCGCGGTCGGGTACTTCGTCCTGGTGGTGGCGGTCCACGTCGGTGCTGCGAGGGAGGCCCGGCGCCAAAGCCTGCCGCGCGGCCACTACGGGACGGTGACCCCGTGATCGCCCCGGCGCCGACGGACGCCGAGCGCGCGGCGGCCGGCCGCTGGCTGGTCAAGCACGGCGTCGACGTGCCGACGCTGACCGACCTGCTGTCCCTGCGGCTCGGCTTCCGCGCCGGCGCCCGGCCGCCCGGGTCGTGGCGGTGGATCGGCGTGGCCGTCCTGGGGTACGCGGCCGTCACGATCGGGTTCGCGAGCCTGGCTTTCCTGCCCGGTGTCCGCGGCGGGGAACTGACGGACAGTTCGTACGTCTTCTTCATCATCATCGCCCAGCACCTCGGATACTGGCTTCCGGCGCAGGTCCGCGACCGCCAAGCGCTGGCACGGTTCGGGACGCTCGACGGCCCGCCGCGTACCGAGGTGCCCGGCTGGTTCCTCGCCGTGCCGCTGATCACCTTCGGCGGCGGCGCCGCGCTCGCCGTGACGATCTTCGCCACGACGCCGTTCCGCACGTTCGCGGGCAGCTGGCTCCTGCTGCTGCTCCTGGGCGCGGCGGTCACGGCCGCGATGGTGACCGACGTCTTCCGGCGTCCCGTCATCGCGGAGGACGCGACATCCCGGGCGGTGGACACCGCTCTGCGGCTGCAGGACCTGCTCATGGCGATGCCCGGGATCTACGCCGTTCCCACGCTGGTCGATCCGCTGGTCGGCCACGCACAGCCGCCGGAGTGGCGGCCGTGGCTCGTCGGCTACGCCGTGCTCGCGGTGGCGACGCAGGTAGTCGTGGGTGTCATCCAGTGGCGGCGGCTACGGGCCGTGCTCACGGAAACCGGGGGAGAAGTCCGTGGACGTGCGTGAACCCGCCCTGCCGGTGAACCCGAGGCTGCCCGGCGAGCTCCGTGGGTGAACGAGTACCGAGCCGCGGCGAGGTCGTGCAGGCGGCGGCGTGGCTGGGAAAGCACGGGGTGCGGGTGGGCGTTCCGACGTGGTTGCTCACCGTGCGGCTGGGGGTCCGCCCCACCGCGCGCTCCCGGCCGCTGGTGGTCCTGCAGGTGGGGATCGTCGTGGCGGCGGTCGCGGGCGCCGTGGCCTACCAGTGCCTGCAGTACCTGCCCGGGGTACGCGGTGTGGAGATGACCGAGAGCAAGGTCGCCTACTTCCTGGGCACCGGGATGCAGCTGGCCTTGTGGTACCCGACTTGGTGGCGGGACCGGCAGGCCGTGGAGCTGCTCGGCGACCGCATGCTCACCCGGCCGCGGCCGTCCTGGCGGGAGACGCTGGGAGGCTGGTACCTCGCGTCGGCCGCGGTCACGTTCGGCGGCGGCGCCGCGCTCGGGGTCACGATGTTCGTGGCGACGCCGTACCGGACCTACGCCTGGAGCTGGCTGGGCCTGCTCGCACTCGGCGCGGTCGTGTTCGCGGTGGTCACGACCGGAGTCGTCCGCCGCCCGGTGATCGCGGAGGACGAGCCGTCCGCTGCCGTCGACGCTGTGCTGCGGCGCGAGGACCTGTACATCGCGTTCCCTTCATGCTGTTCGGTGCCGGTGCTGGTCGACCTGATCACCACCCACCGCCAGCCACCCGGGTTCGCGCCGTGGCTCATCGGTTACGCGGTCCTCGCGATCGCCCTGCAGGTCGTCGGCGGCGTCTTCGACCTGCGGCGGCGCCCGGTGCTCCGGGGCGGCGGCTACGGCGTCCCGCGGCCGGCCCGGGCCGTGGCCGGCCGGTCACCGGAGGCGTCCCGGTGATCGCGGTGACGAAGGACGAGCAGGCGGCGGCCAAGTGGCTCGAGAAGCGCGGTGTCCGGGTCGCCGAGCCGGCCACGCTGCTGACCTACCGGTTGAGCGTCCGCGCCGGGCGGCGGTCGCCGGACGCCTTCGCCGCGGTCTTCGTCCTCAGCGTGGTGGTCGCCGCCTGCGCCTTCGGCTACGTGTTCCTGCGCCTCCTGCCCGGTGTGGAGGGCGCCGACCTGCCGAAAGCCGGGTCCGTCTTCTTCATCGTGGTCGGGATGATCCTCACGATGTGGCTGCACATCCGGGCGGGCGACCGGCGGGCGGCGGCCTGGCTCGGGGATCGGCGGCTGCACCGGCCGCCTCCGTCCGGGCTCAGCGTGCTGAACGGCTGGTACCTGACCTCGCTGCTGGTCACCTTCGGCGGCGGCGCGACGCTCGCCGTCACGATGGCGGCCGGTGGTTCGCTCTGGGCGGTGTTCTGGCTCGGCCTGCTCGCCTTCGGCGCGGTGGCGGACGCCGTGGTCCTGACCGGCATCCTCACGCGGCCGGTCCTCGCCGAGGACGAAGGATCGCTGGCGGTCGACGTCGTGACGCGGCTCGAGGACGTCCACCTCCTGGTGCCGTCGGCGTTCGCGATCCCGCTGCTGGGCGAAGTGGTGTACGAAGACCGGCCGGGCGAGCCGTGGTTCATCGGCTACGTCGTGCTCGCGGTGGCCACGCACGTCGCCGGGTGGTTCACCCAGCGGCACCGTCGTCCCGCGCTGCCCGCGGACGGCCACTACGGGGAGGCCTGATGAGCACGAAAGCCGAGCGCACCATGATTCTGCGGTGGCTGGCGGGCCGCGGCCGGCCGGTGGCGGCGCCGACGCCGTTCCTCGACGCGCTGCTGGCCACGCGCAACGTCACCATCCGCCGCGCCCTGCCGTGGCTCCTGCTGTTCGGCGTCCCGGCGCTGTTCGGAGCGATCGGCTACCACTCGCTCTTCGGGCCCGGCGCAACCGTGAGCACGCCGGCGTACTTCGCCTGTTTCGCCATCCAGCTGACGATGTGGCTGAGCGTCCGGTCCCGGCAGCGCGCGCTCGCGAAGCAGATCCGTCCGTGGCGCGGCGCGGCGCACGAACGACCCGGCGGCTGGTTCATCGCCGCCGCCGCGCTGGCCTACGGCGGCGGCGCGGCGCTGGCCCTCGTCCTGTACTTCGCCACTCCGGCGCGGACTTACGCCTTGAGCTGGCTGGGTCTGCTGGTCCTGAGCGCGGTGTGCAGCAGCTCCATCATGGCCGGCTACCTGCGGGCGCCGGTGCTCGCGGTCGACGAGCCGTCGGCGGCGGTGTACCGAGCGCTGCTCGCGGAGAACATCCACACGGCGGCACCGGCACTGGCGGCGGTCCCGCCGATCCTGGACGTCGCCCTCGGAAACCGGCTGCCGTCGGGGTACGGGCTGTGGCTGGCCGCGTACGCCGCAGTGGTGGTGGCGATGGAGCTGGTGGCGTACGTCCGGAGCCGCCGTCCCCTGCCACCCGGCCACTACGGCGATCCGCTGCCGGCGCCGGGATTCAGCGGTTCGACGCCTTCTTGACGAACTTCGCCAGGTCCTTCGACTGCTGCACCCGGGTCGGCTCGTGGATGTACATCATGTGGCCCGCCGGGTAGTACGCCGTGTCGATGTTCTCGCGCAGTTCCTCCGGGATCTGCAGGTGGGCCAGCACGTGCTCGGCCGCGTAGTACGGCGTCGCGCCGTCGTAGTGGCCGAAGGCCACGTGCACCTTCAGGTGCGGGTTCGCGCGCATCGCCGCGCTCAGCGAGTCCACCACCGACACCGAACGGCCCTCGAAGTCCGAGTACGACCACGCCTTGAACGTGTCCTCGCTGATGAGCTCGTACGGCAGGTCGTTGGCGTACCCGAGCTCGGCCCGCACGTAGTGGTTGAACGCCGCCGCGTACGCGCCGATCACGCGGGAGATCGACGGGTCGTCGCTCATGTGCTCGCGGCCGCCGTCCGGCTCCCACGTCGTGAACCGGCCGTCCATCCGGCCGACCGTCCGGCCGCGGTCGCGCAGCAGCTCCGTGAAGAACCGGACGTGCTCGATCCGCAGGTTCACCCGGTCCACATAGGACTCGGCCAGCCCGGTCAGCGACGCCAGCGTGGCCACCGCCTCCGTCCGGTCCTGAGTGGACAGCCGGGCGCCGCGGGCCAGCGCCCACGGCAGGTCCTTGGCCGCGAAGTCCTCGGCGTCGGCGAGGACGTCGTCGAGCGGGCGCTCGCCGTGCAGGCCGTGGTAGTGCGCGATCGCCGCGTACGTCGGCACGTACAGCGAGTACGGGAGGTCGTTGCCCTCCGTGAACTGCAGCGTGCCCAGGTCGAGCACCGACGAGATGAGCAGCAGCCCGTTCAGGTACAGCCCGTGCCGGTCCTGCAGGTGCGCGGCCAGCCCGGCGGCGCGCAGCGTGCCGTACGACTCGCCGGCCAGGAACTTCGGCGACAGCCAGCGCTGGTGGCGTGACACCCACAGCCGGATGATCTCGCCGACCGACTCGATGTCGCCCTTGAAGCCGTGGAAGTCCTTCGTCTCGCCGCCTTCGGACGCGCGCGAGTAGCCGGTCGACACCGGGTCGATGAACACCAGGTCGCTGTGCACCAGCAGCGTCTCGGGGTTGTCGGCCAGCCCGTACGGCGGCGGCATCAGGTCGTCGACGTCGCCCGAGAGCACCCGGCGCGGCCCCAGCAGGCCCATGTGCAGCCAGATGCTCGACGAGCCGGGGCCGCCGTTGAACGCGAACGTCACCGGCCGCGACCCCGGGTCGGCGTCGTCGAGGGTGTAGGAGGTGATGAACACCTCCGCCTTCGCCTTGACGCCCTCGGACTTGCCGTCCTTGACGACCTCCTTGCGGAGGACGACCCGCCCCGCCTTCGCCGTGTACGCGAGCTTCTTCCGCTTCACGGTCAAGGTGTGCTGGGTCGTGACGACGTCGTCGGTCGGCTCGGCCGGGAGCTCGGTCGTCTCCGCGGCCTTCGGCTCGGGGGCCTCTTCGGGGGTGCTGTCCGCCATGGACCCAACTTAGTCGGCGGGAACGGGCGTCTGTGGCAGGGTGACCTGGTGCACACCGAGGACTGGCCGGCGACGATCGAAGAAGCGCTCGCCGTGCAGGACCGGCTTCGCGGCCGGGTCGAACGCACCGACGACTGCCCCGAGCTGCCGCCGACGGTCACCGGTCTCGACGTCGCCTACGACGACATCGGCGGCATCGCCGCGGCGGTCGTCACCCTCGAGACCGCCGGGCTCACCGTGGTCGAGGAACGGACCCACCGCGCGAAGGCCGTCTTCCCGTACGAACCGGGCTTGTTCGCCTTCCGCGAGCTGCCGCCACTGCTGGCCGCCCTCGAGCGGCTGGAGCGCACGCCCGATGTCCTGGTCTGCGACGGCCACGGCCTCGCGCACCCCCGGCGCTTCGGCCTGGCCTGCCACCTCGGCGTGCTGACCGGGCTGCCCGCGTTCGGCGTCGGCAAGACCCGGTTCGTCGGCTCGCACGGCACGCCGGCTCACGTGCGCGGGTCTTCGGAGCCGCTGGTCGACGCCGGGGAGGAGGTCGGCGCGGTGCTGCGGACCCAGGACGGCGTCAAACCGGTGTACGTCTCGGCCGGCCACCGGATCGGCCTGGCCCACGCCTGCCGGCTGACGCTGGCGTTGACCCCCCGCTACCGGCTGCCCGAGACCACGCGGCACGCCGACCGGCTGTCCCGGGCGGCGCTGCGATGAGGTCGCTGCCCGAGCTGGACGCCGCGGTGGCCGGCTGCCGCGCGTGCCCGCGGCTGGTGGCCTGGCGCGAGGGCGTCGCGGGCACCAAAGCGGCCTTCCGCGGCGAGGAGTACTGGGCGCGCCCGGTGCCGGGCTTCGGGCCGCCGGACGCGTCGCTCGCCGTCGTCGGCCTGGCGCCCTCGGCGCACGGCGCGAACCGCACCGGCCGGATGTTCACCGGCGATCCATCGGGTGATTTCCTGTTCCGGGTCCTGCACGAGGTCGAGCTCGCCTCGCAGCCGACGTCGACGGCGATCGGCGACGGCCTCCGGCTGTACGGCACCCGGCTCGTTTCGCCCGTGCGGTGCGCGCCGCCGGAGAACAAGCCGACGCCGGCCGAGCGGGACACCTGCCGCCCGTGGCTGGCGGAGGAGCTGGCGCTGTTACGTCCGACACTGCGGGCGATCGTGGTGCTCGGCGCGTTCGGCTGGCAGGCGTTACTGCCCGTGCTGGAGGCGACCGGCTGGCCGGTGCCGCAGCCGCGGCCGGCGTTCGCGCACGGGGCCGTCGTGGAGCTGGGCGACCTGCGGCTTTTCGGCTGTTATCACGTCTCACCGCGCAATGTCCAGACACACCGCGTGACCCACGCCATGGTGGCCGACGTCTTCCGGGCCGCGACCTCGGTGACAGGGCACGACTGAATCGTTACGGAAACCGCAGCGACGCTGGTCACAGCCGGATGGGGCCCCCGAGCGAGGTCGCGGCGAAGGTGTCACCATGAGGACATGGCTGCTGCGAAGTCGAAGTCGGAACCGACTCGGATCCTCGTCCTCGGTGGTGGGTACGTCGGGCTCTACACGGCGTACGGCCTCCAGAAGATGCTCCGGGCCAACGAGGCCTCCGTGACCGTCGTTGACCCGCAGCCCCACATGACCTACGCGCCGTTCCTCCCGGAGGCCGCGGCCGGCGCGATCGAGCCCCGGCACGTGGTCGTGCCGCTGCGGCGGGTGCTCAAGCGCTGCCACGTGCTGACCGCGCGCGTCACCAAGATCGAGAACGAGAAGAAGTCCGTCACGGTCGAGGCGGCCGACGGCCACATCGAGCAGCTCGGCTACGACATCCTGGTCGTCGCGCTCGGCGCCGTGGCGCGCATCCTCCCGATCCCGGGCCTGGTCGAGGAAGGCATCGCCTTCAAGACCATCGGCGAGGCGATCTACCTGCGCAACCACATCATGACCAAGCTCGACGAGGCGGCCAGCACGCTCGACCCCGAGCTGCGCAAGCGCCTGCTGACGTTCACGGTGGTCGGCGGCGGGTTCGCCGGCATCGAGGCGCTGGCCGAGCTCGAGGACATGACCCGGTTCGCGGTGGAGAACTACTACCCGAACATCAAGACCTCCGACATCCGCTGGGTGCTCGTCGAGGCGGCCGGCCGCATCCTCCCCGAGGTCCGCGAGACCCTCGGCGTGTACACGGTCGAGCAGCTGGAGAAGCGCGGCATCGAGGTCTACCTGTCGACAGCGGCGAAGTCGTTCGAAAACGGCCACGTCGTGCTCTCGGACGGCACGGAGTTCGACACCGACACGATCATCTGGACCGCGGGCGTGAAGGCCAACCCGGTGGTCGGCCAGTCGGACCTGCCGGTCGACAAGCGCGGCCGCCTCGAGGCGACCGCCGCGATGCAGGTCGTCGGCCACCCCGACGTCTGGACCGCCGGCGACAACGCGGCGATCCCGGACCTCTCGCGCACGGAAGAGGACCCGACGGCGACCTGCCCGCCGAACGCCCAGCACGCGGTCCGCCAGGCCCGCCTCCTGGCGAAGAACATCATCAAGGTCCTCCGCGGCGGCAAGCCGAAGGACTACTACCACAAGAACCTGGGCGCGGTGGCGAGCCTCGGCCTCCACAAGGGCGTCGCGGACGCGCTGAACCTGAAGATCAAGGGCTTCCCGGCCTGGCTGTTCCACCGCGCATACCACCTCAAGGCAATGCCGACGTGGAACCGCCGCATCCGCATCCTGTTCGACTGGATCCTGGGCGGCTTGTTCCGCCGCGAGGTGATCTCGCTCGGGCAGATCAACAACCCGAAGGACGAGTTCGCGCGCATCTCGAAGTCCTGACGTCTTCCCGTCGAAGCCCCCGGTCCTCGTGGCCGGGGGCTTTCGCCGTTCGGGAGGACCCGCTGGTGGAGTGAGGTCATCGCCTAGAGTGTGCGATGCCCCCGTAGCCCAACCGGCAGAGGCAGTCGACTTAAAATCGATTCAGTGCGGGTTCGAGTCCCGTCGGGGGCACCACGCAGACCATCATCATCCGAACAGCCCGACCTGACCGGCACGCTGGTCATCGAGGCGACGTACGACCTCTCCGCGACGCCGGCCCAGGTCGGTCGTCCGCATCGACGGGTCCGAGGCCGGTGCCGCGGAAGCATGTCCGTGGGAACACTCCGATCGAGGCTCGCGGAGCGGAAGTCGCTCGGTCCTGTCCCTACGGCGTCGTCGCCGGGACAGTGACCGTCGGGCCCGGAACCTGGACCGTCGACGAGCTTGGCCAGAAGATGAAGGTCAGCAGCGCCATCAAGACGCTGATTGCCACTGCCACCACCAGCAACAGGCTTTGCCGACGGATGCGCCACTCCAGGCTCTGCAACCGGCGCGCGACTTCTTGTTCTCGTTCGCCGGGGTGGTGGCTCCTGGGTGCTGCGAGCGGTTGAGTTCGGACGCCGGGTTCGGTCGCGAGCTGCGGATCGTGGGGAAGGGACGTGCTGGGTTGTGGTAGCCGTCCGGTCTCCCGGATGGCGACGGGTGGTGCCTGAACCGGCGCCTGAACGGCATGGGTCAGGTGTGCCAGCCGCTGCCGGCGCCAGCGGACTTCGCTCAGCTCGGCGAGCACGTCCTCGTGATATGCCGTCGGCGCCGCCAGGTAGCGATCGACCAGCTTTCTCGCCAACGGCGAAAAGGAGCTCGCCGCGGGTTCACGGCCGGTGCCGATCCGCCGTCGCGTGGTTTCCCCGGACTCAGGCAGCCGCAGCACGCACCAGAACCGCGGTGCCCCTTCCTTGTCCGGAGATGCCTCGGGCCGGGTGTCCGAATCTTCGTACGTGGAAAACGTCCACTCGAATCGTTCACCGGGTGTCGAGACGACCGGATCGAGGATCTCTCGTGCGATCGTCAGGAACGGGAGCGGGTCCCGGTGGCCGAAGATCGTGACGTACGGCGATTCTTCCGACAGCACCGTCTCCAGCAGCAGCTCGAGGGTGCCGGGATCGAGGCGCACGGCCTCGTCCGCCTCGTCCAGCCAGCTGTCGTGCAGCGCGTCCCAGACGCCAGGGTCCCCGATGCACAGCGGCTCGTGCGCGTTCATCCGCCAGCCGTCCCAGTGCGAGAGGAACATCGCGTGCTGCGCCAGCACCTCCGCGGGGCCGACCAGCGCGTGCGAGCTGTTGCGCCCGTCCGGGTCGTTGTCGAACCGGGTGAGCACGGCGGCGTCGCCGTTGTCGAATTCGAAGTAGGAAAACGCCTTCGGCGGCAGCCAAGCTCCGTTCGCCTCGATCGTCGGGTTGAGCCGGTTGTACTTGTCGAGCCGGTGGTCCCACCGCTGTCGCTGATACGTGCTGAGCCCGTTCGACGCCTTCGTGATCCCGATTCCGCCCTGCGTGGTGAGCCCGAACAGGATTTGTTCCACCGGACGCGTGTCCCTCATCTGCGTGCTCCCTCGGTCCGGGTCATCGGGATCACGCCGGCCATCGCCAGCAGCGACAACAGTGGCACCATCACGCGCGTGGGCCGGATGCCCGAGCGGTACTGGTTGTCTTCGCCCACCGCGCCGCCGGTCGCCGAAACGAAGTGCATCGTGCAACTACGGAAATCGCGGTACAGCTTGGTCAGGGACGCCGCGTTCGCGCGGTGCAGCAGCGCGTAGACGTCGCGGCTTTCGGCGACCAGATCCGCGGGGTCGACCCGGCCGCCGGGGTCGTGGCGGAGCCACCGGTCGGCCGGGGCCAGGTAGCGCAGACGGTCCGACTTCGTCAAGGCGACCACCGCGGGGAGGTGCCGGCCGCCGTTGGGGAGGCGCTGGACCGCCTCCTGGACGAACTCGTTGGTCGCACCGGCCCCGAACGGACTCGACAGGGAAAGATCGCGCTGGAGGTCGCGTGATTCCGCGAAGCTGCGCAGCACGTGCGGTGCGTCCTCGACGAACAGCACCGCTCCGGCAGCCACGAGGAACCGCGTGTGCCGCCCGTTTTCACCCGCCTTCGCAAAGTCCTCGCCCGCCACGTCGAAGAAGACGATCGGCCGCTTGACGCCTCCGCTCTCCACCGCCAGCCAGGCGAGGTGCGAGCCCGACTCGTTGATCGTCGCGGGCAGCTTCTTGCCTGCTTCGAAGGTGTCGAGGAACTTCCGCTTGAACGTGACGTGCTGGTAGTAGTCCAGCGCCTTCGCGCTCAGCTCGGTCGTGCCCACCTCGCTGCCCGCGAGCAGCGCGCGGATCATGGCGACGACCAGGTGCGTCTTGCCCGACAACGGACGTCCCACCAGCGCGATCACCAATGGGTCGTCGTAGTCGACGTAGGTCGCGGGCAAGTAGTGGTTCGGGCTGTCCTGCGATGGGTTCGGGCACCGGACGTACCAGCGGCTGCGTGCGTCGGCGACCTTGTCGGGGTTTCCGTCGTCGGGCCAGACCGCCGCGCTGTAACGGCCTTCTTCAACCGAGTACTGGAGCAGTTCGGTGTCGTTCCAGCCGAACGTGTCCAGGCACGTCGGGCACGTGATGACGCGGTCGGCGAGAGGGTTCACGCGGACACTCCGATCAGGACGAGCCAGACGACGGCGACCAGGAGCAGGGCGGCCGTGGACAGCAGCGTGACGACCACGCGTGAGCTGCGGCGCGGCGGCGCCGGCGGTGCCGGGACCGGCTGGGGCTTGGGCCGTTTGCGTTCCCGCGCCACGTCGAAGGCGGCCCGCCCGGCTTCGAGTTCGTCCACCCCTTCGATGCGTGGGAAGTCCTCCCGGCCGAGACGTCGCAGCACCTCCGTGGCTTCGGGGACGGGCCCGGACGCCGTGAAGAGATCGCCGAGCCGCGAGGCGAGCAGCGGTATTTCGGCCAGGTCCGGCCGGCCGGCCGGCCGGGTCCCGGTGAACGCCTCGTAGAGCAGGCAGCCTGCCGCGCGCGCGTCGGTCTCCGGAGTGACCCGGCCACCGCGCCGCCGGTCGGGTTCGCCGACCAGCGCGGCGTCCTCGAACAGCACGAGCTGGATCCGGTCACCGTCGAGCCGGATGCTGTCGAGGCTGAGCTGCCCGTGCACGACTTCGACCAGCGACAGGTGTGCGAGGGCGTCGAACACGTTGACCATGAAATCCCGCTGATCGGCGCCGAGCAGCCGGTCGGTCACCTCTCGGGCCGGGACGCCGAGGTAGTCGTGGAACAGAGCCCACGGCTCGAGCGTGTCCATCGCATAGCCCGCCAACGCCGGGAACGGCCGCGGCCGCCGGTCCGGGAAGGCGCGGGTGAGCCGCGCCAGCGCACGGATCTCGTTGTCCAGTAGCATCCTCGAGTTTTCGTCACCGGCGGCGTACGGGCTCCGGAGCACGAGCGTCGCACCGTCGGTGGTCTGGACCCGGCAGGTGCGCAAGCGCGAGCCCGGCAGGTGGATCTCCTCCCGGTTGATCAACTTCCACCGGCTGGGCCTCCCATCGAGGTCGCACCCGGACAACGAGTCGGCCTCGGTCGTTCCGCTCATGACAGCGATCCGTCCCCTTCGTCCGTGGCGGCCTCCGGACTTTCGTGCACGACGCGGCCGGCACCCAGCGGGACCAGCCGCAACGCCCCGACGACCTCCGACGCGGTGGTGAGCACCGAGACGTCGCCGGCGACGCGTAGCGCACGCCGTGCCGTTTCCGGCGCGAACCGGAGCACCCGGATGCTGCGC
Organism: Amycolatopsis sp. NPDC058278; assembly: GCF_042881395.1. NCBI lineage: Bacteria > Bacillati > Actinomycetota > Actinomycetes > Pseudonocardiales > Pseudonocardiaceae > Amycolatopsis > Amycolatopsis sp. NPDC058278. The sequence continues at coordinate 18,861 of NZ_JBHVXZ010000031.1, forward strand.
CAGGCGATGTCGAGCGCGCGGATGTCCCCGATCCGGCAGAGCTGGACGAACTCGGTTCGCCCGTCGGTGCGCAGGACCCGGGCCGCGGCGTCCGAGCGTTGCCAGAAGCCCAGGCTGAGCTGCTCGCGCGCACCGTTGTTGTCGACCACGGGGGGTGTGCGGTGGATGCCGTGGGTGTCCAGGAACTTCTCGTAGTCGGAGAGCCTGCGCTCGGCGGTCGTCACTACGTTCTCCGGCGCGGCGGTCAGCGTGGCTTCGGAGCCGACGGCGGCGAGGTGGTCCTCGAGGGCGTGGAGGACCAGCGAGATCAGGTCTTCGCGCAGCACCGGCACCACATCCGGCAGGACGTCGGACGGGGAGCTGCCGCGGGCGGCCGGTTGCGACCTCGCCCGCGCGCGGTACAACCCCGCGAGCTTGCTGGTGTCCGCGGCCAGCGCGAGTGCTGCATCGGCCAGCCGCCGCCGGTGCGCCACACCGCGGACGTGCTCGGCCACCTTGCCCTCCACCAGTGCCTCGACGCGTTCCACGGCCTGCCGGGTCTCCTCGAGCCGCAGCTCGGCCAGCCACTTCGCCCCCGTGTGATGCCAAGCCGCCGACGCCCCCGCGGCGAGAACGACCAGCGCGGCGGCGACACTGAGCAGCCCGGCCGGCGAGCCGGCGCCTGCCCGCGACGGCAACGTCCCCGCGTAGATGCCGGCCGCCGCGGCCGCCGCCGTTCCGATGAGGACAATCAGGGACGCGCGAGGCGGCAGCCCAGAGGCGCGGCCCGCGAACCCGGCCGACAGCAGCAGCCCGGCCAGGGCCACCACCGCACCGCCCGGCCACGACGACAGGAAGGTCACCACACCTGCGCAGAGGGCGGTCAGCACGGCCAGAACCGCCGCGGGCGCGAGCCAGTCCGAACGGCGCAACCGGATTCGCGCGGGAGCGAGGTGGCGGCGCAGCGACGCGAGCTCACCGCGGAACTTCTGGTGGTCCGGTGCCATGTTCCGGTTGGCGAGCGCACGCAGGTTCGCGCTCAAGTCCTGCAGGGAACGACCTCGGGCGAGCTCGGTCCGCACCAGCTCGCGCAGCTGCCCCGCGAGCCGGCGGTGGTTCGCCGGGTCGGCCGCGGGTACGCCCAGCCGGGCCAGCTCTGCTTCGTTGTGACCCGTCTGCCGGCCGTCCATCAGGGTCAGCATCTCGTCGATCCGCGCGAGCCTGGTGTCGAACGCGGTGTGGATCCGGGTGGTGTCCGCGCCGGCGCCGGTGCGGACCAGCCCGGACGGCCGGGCCACGGCTTTCGCCGCGGTCACGGCCGACTCCACCGCCTGCCGCAGCGCCTGCCGATCCTTGCCCAGCGGCGAGCCGGGAACGACGACGTCGAGCGCCGGGTCGAGCCGGGCGCCGGCGCGAGGCGGGAGGGGGGCTGCCGGTGGCGGCAGACCGGGAACGCTGTGCTCCGCCAAGGCCTCCAGCACTTCGCGCCGGGCCAGCAGAAGATCGTCATCGTCCAGCGGTGGCCGCACGATGTCCAGTCCCGGGCACGCCGTCTGATAAGGGACCTGCCGGACGATCTCGTAGACCTCGTCGAAGACCTCTCCGTCGCTCAGCGCGGCGATGAGGTCGGGAAGGACGTCCGGGCCGTCGAGAACCGGCTCCGGTCGCGCACTGCCGCCCGCCCAGCGGCTGCCGCGTTCATCACCGACCCACAGCGTGACACCCCCGAACCGGAAGGCAGCGGACTGGCGCAGCGAGATCCCGCGCGCGCCGTCGTCGATCGGCCCCACCGCCACGCAGACGACCGCGCGCACGTGCGGGAGCGAAAGCAGCCGTTGGTAGCGATCGTGGTTCACGAGGAGGTTCCCCGTCGTATCGACGACCACGATCCGGCCCGGAAGGCCGAGCCGATGGGCACTGGCCGGGTCCAGCTTGTCCAGATAGGACATGTCGGGACCACTATCGCGGATGTCGAGCACCTGCACAGCGGGTGTCACCGGGTCACCCACTGGTACAGCTCCCCGAGGTTGTCCTGGTGGGCGTCCTCACTGCCGGTGAACTTCAGTTTCAGTGCCGCTTCGAAGGTACTGGTCCAGAACTCCTGGATGGACTCGAGTCGCCGCCGTCCCGAGCTCCGGCCCTCGGCGAGCAGTTCGGCGGCCTCCTTGGCCTCGGTCCGGGCCAACGACACCAGGGTGAGGAAAGCGGGCGCCGGCGCCACCAGCTTGCCGTCGAGGCCGAGCGGTTTCGTCTCCATCAGCCGATCGCAGAAGTCCTGCCGGATCTGTTCGCTGTCGGCGAGGACCCAGCGTTCGTAGGCGCTGATCAGGCTGCTCCAGCTCGACAGCGGGTAGTACGGCGTGAGTTCGAGCCGCATGTTGACGGCGGAGTCGCCGAGGAAGAGCTGGACCGAGTCCGGCGACTCCGGATCGCCGGTCGCCTCGAGGAAGCCGTTCCACGCCGCGCAGAGGATGTGGTGCAGGATCCGGGCGCGGTCTTCCGCGGTGGTGGCGAGGTACCCGTACCGGTACCCCGTGCGCTGCCGCCACGGCAGGAAGTCGTTCTTGCGCCCCTCGGCGACCGCGTCCGCCCAGTTCACCAGCACCTTCTGCACCTCGGGCACCTCGGTCAGCCCCATTGAGGAGCGGAACAGCACCACGACGATCGACTCGGCGTCGATCGGCCGGAACTCCGGAACGGAGTCCGCTTCTCGCGGCAGGTTCACCTCCTGCCGCAGGAACTTCTCGAGTTCCGCGTCGCGCTTGCCCGCCGGTGACGGGTAGGAGAAGAGAATCTTCAGCCGGCCGCTTCCGCTCGGCGCAAAACCGCCTGGCACGAGTCCGGCCAGCTTCTCGCGGAACTGCGCGAGATCGTCGGTGCCCACCGTGCCCTTGTTGCGCCCGGCGGCCGCGGCCAGCAGGTCGTGCAGGCCGGCGAGCAAGGGCTGGTGGACGTCGTCGCGGTAGCGGAACAGGCGCAGCACTTCGGCCTTGATCAGCCCGCGGAGCTTGGCGACGGCGCGTTCGGGACCGTCCTGGAGGCCGAACTCGGCGAACTCGGCGTAGGCGGCCTGCCAGCCCTGTGGGCTGATGATCGTGTCGACGACATCGGCGGGGGTCGCGGTCGGCAGCAACCGGCTCTGCTCGGCGTAGACCGCGACCAACCGGCGCACGACCGCGCTGTAGAACGAGGCGAGCTGGCCCTGGCGGGGAAGCAGGTAGGACACGCCCACCCGTGGTTCGTACAGCGCCTTGGCCCTCCTGGCGAACCGCGCGTCCTCGGTGCGCGCGTGCTCCCGGAACGCCTCCAGCAACGCCGAGACCTCGCGTTCGGCGGTGCGCACCTTGCGCTCCCAGCGCGGTGCCTGCGCGTTCCACGCGGCGTGCCAGGCTCGCTGCGCGCGCCACGCGAACCAGGTGTCCTGGCGCTTGAGCGACTCCTGCACGACCGGGTCGGAAAAGCGGATCTTCTTCCACCACTTGGTCTTCTTGACCTCCGGTGACGGGCCACCGAGCGTGATTCCCTGCGGTGGAGCGGGTTCACCACGCCTGCTCTCGACGATCTTGACGAACCCCTTGCCGCTCAGCGGTTCGGTCAGCGCGGCGTCGCCGAACAGCACGCGCCCGAGCCGGAACACCCCGGTGTCCCCGACCATTTTGGCGACGGCCCTGGATGGGTCGAACTGGTTCGCCATCTCGGGGACATCCTGGCGCAGCGTCTGTTCCAGCGCGTGGATGCTCGACTCCATCGTGCGTCTGCGGGTGTTCAGCATCGCCAGGATCTCCTCACCGCCGTCCACCGCGGGCGGGGAGTTGATCGGCAGCGGTGCCCGGTTCAGCAGCGGGTCGATGTTGGCGTCCTGGAACATCCGGGTGATCAGCTCCCGGTTGTTCTCGCCGGCCATCCCGCTCGGCGTGGACATCTCCTCGATCGCGTCCGCGAGCAACTTGGAGGAGATGATGTCGGCGAGATCCTCGGCCGGCACGGTCATCGACGCCACGGCACTGGTGGACACCCCGCGTTTGCCGATCCCGGTCGGCGCGGAGATCCCCCGTTCGCTGGAGCTGTTGATGAAACTGTCGGCGAACGACTGGAAGTTCCGGTCGAGGTACTGGACGCCGTCGGGGTCGGTGGGCAGATCGGTGCCGATCAAGGAGAGCAGCAACGAAACCACCGACCGGTGCAGGTCGTCGCGGTGCATGCCGGCGGTGAGGCTGAACAGGAACGCGGTCTGCACGGTCGACGCGCGCAGCCGGATTTCGTTGCCGCCGGGGTAGCGCACGGCGAGTGACCCGTTGATACCGTGCCGGTCCAACGCTGTGCCCGCCACCTGCGAGTTCTGGTCGTCCACCAGCCGGAACAGGTCGAGCAGCGAGCAGGCGGCGTTGAGCTCCGCCGCCCGCCCGCCCCCGAGCCCGTCCTCGAACGCGGACGGCATGAGCACCAGCGGGTAGATCCGGGCCTTGTACTTCTGTTCGGCCAGCGCGTCGCCGATCAGGTGAAGGTAGTCGAAGAACAACCCCGACCCGGTGCCGCCCGCCACCGAGAAGGCGACGAAGACGTCGATCGAATCGCGCAGCTTGCCGCCCAGCCGCGACAGCTGGCCGCCGGAGTTGTTGATCTGGCCGATCGCCTTGTGCAGTGATGACTTCGCCGGAGCCAGCCCGGTGCGGAACGTCTCGAACAACGCCGCGCGCCCGATCGTCGGCAACTGCCCCGCACCCTTGGACAGCGGGCCGACGCGGGGTTCGTGTTCGGCGGGCGGCAGCCAGCTTTCGACGACCGACGCGGCGCTGAGCCGCAGGCTGCGCGCCACCTCAGGGTATGTGTCGTACGGTGGCACGAGTTCCCGCACCATCGTGTACGTCCGTTCGGCGGCCGGCAGGTGGATGCGGTCGGGCACCACCCGGTTCTCGACGTGACCGAACTCGTCCTCCGCCAGATCGGCGTAGACGAACTGCAGGCATCCCGGCAGCTGGTAGCCCAGCATCTGTTCCCCGGGCATCAGGTCGCGCAGCGCGGAACCGTCCGGGCCGCACAGTTCTTCGCGCAGCTTGCGTTCGAGCTCGGCGCCGATCCGGCACCCGGTGCCACCGAGGCCTACGAACAACATCGGTTGGTAGATCTGCATGGGTCCTCCTGCCGGATCACTCCGGTGGATCGATGGGGCAGCGGGTCAGAGCAGGGGATCGCCGGGCGTGGCGCCGTCGGTGGCGAAGGGAACAGTCGGCGCATAGCCGTCGCCGGGCTCGTCGCCCGGGGTGTCGGGGCGGAACAGCGTCTGGGTCACCACCAGCGTCAGGCCTTCGCCGACTTCGGTCTCCTCCCCGAGCTGGACGTAGCGCGTGTCGCCGTACGGTGTTCTTATGCGCAGCCCGGCACGGGATCGGGTGAGCTGGAATGCGTCCGGATCACCGGGTTTCGCGTGGTGCAACTCCGGCACCCGGGCCTCGGTCTTGACCGTGAACGGGAACAGCACGGCCTTCTGGTCCTGCGCACCGAGGTAGGTGCGATGCCCGTTGCGGACGGCCTGTACGGTCAGGTCCTTGACCTCCCGGACCCGGCGCCGGGCCACGATCGCGACCACGATCGCGGCGATGATCAACACCAGTGCGAGGCCGGCCAGCGCCGGCAGCCACGGGAACGGCGGCGCCGGTTTCGCCACGTCGACGGTGAAGGCCTTCTCGTGGAAGACGGTCACGGGGTCGGTGTCGTCCACCAGACGGAGCGTCCCGCTGGTCACGCCCTCCGGGCTGTTCGGGGCGAAAACCAGCTGAAAGTCGAACGTGCTGGCCCCGGGATCGACCTCGTGGACGGCGTCGGGAACGGTGATGGTGGCACCCCCGACCTGCCGGATCTCGACGCGGAGCCGTTTCCGCTGCCCGGAGTTGTTGGTCACCGATGCCCGGGCGGACACGGCTTGCCCCGGGGCGACCTGGGTGGCGATGGTGGGCAGGCTGGTCGTGATCAGCACGGTGGGCACATCCGGCGCCACCTTGACGGTGGCGACGGCGTCGGCCGCACTGATGCCGATCCCGGTGACGGTCCCGTGGAACTGCACCTGGCCCGCGGCGGCCGCGGGAATGGAGATGCGACCGGAGTAGGTGCCATCGGGCGCGCCGTCCGGGTCCTGCCCGTCGTCGCGCAGGGCCAGCGGCTGGGCCGGCAGCTTCGCGTTCTCCATCGTTACGGCGAAGCTCAGTCCCTGCAGCAGCTTGGGGTCGGTCACCGGCTTGCCGCCGCGGAGCACGATCTGCAGGGAGACGGCGACCTGCTGGCCCGCCGCGGGTGACGGCGGGTCGATCAACAGCTGTGCCTGGGCTGCGCCCTGCCATGTGACGGTCGTCAGGACGTTCTGCGGCGGGATGTCCGGCAGCGACGTGAGCCGGACGTGCCAGGTGCCCGGCAGCGGGTCGACGACGTGCAGCACCTCGACCGCGCCGCTTTCACCGCTGACGGAGAACTGCCCGGCGGTGCTCTTGCCGGACTTGGGCACTACGTTGCCCTGCGGGTCGGTGTACTCGACCGCGACCCGGCCGTCGTGCTTGACCACCACGATCGATCCGTCGGTCGCGATCGCCGGGACGGTCACCGGAACGTCGAGTGCGCCGCCAGTGCCGAGCTGGTTCTGCGTCACCGGGCCGACGCCGGTGCAGCTGCCTGAGCTGAACGAGCGCAGCAGTGCCTCGGCGACGTCGGCCGAGCCGGAAACGACCGTGGCCGAGGGTTGGGGCACCCCCGGCCCGCACCCGGTCTGGAAACCGCCCCGCGCGAACTCGTCGAGCGCGGATTTGTCGACTTTTCCGAATCCGAGCGGCCAAATCTGGACGTGCGCATCCCGCGCCTTGGCAAGGTTTTCTCTGATCGATTCGTGAGCGGCAGCATTGCGCTGCTCAGCGGTCTTCCCGACGCCGTAACGCGGGCTGTCGCTGACATCGAGAACACCGTCAGTGAGGAGAAAGATCATTTTCTGCGCGTCCGGGCGGGAACTATCGGCCAGGTAGCTCAGTGCCTGCTTCAGTGCCTCGGCGTGATCGGTTCCCGAGCCTTCGTCCTTGGTGCGTTTGCGTAGATCGCGCACGCATTGAGAAATTCGTTCCCGCTCGGCGGGCCCGGTCAGCTGAATCGGTGGGCAGGCGACGTCGACCGCCGGCTTGGTCCCGTTGTCGCTGGCGAAGCCGACGACCGAAACCGTGGAATCAGTGGACAGCTGGGCTTGCGCGATGAGGCTCGCCGCATCCTGTTCTCTGGTCATGTCCTGCGGATTGATGCTGCCGGACTCGTCGACCAGGATGACCATCTGAATCGGCTTCACCCCTGTCGCCTGCTGTTCGGCGAGTCGCGGTTGGAGATTTTCCGAAGCCTGGGAGAATGCGTAGGAACCAACTTCACCAGAAAGTGTCAGTAACACCCCGGCGAATATCGCAACGGTCTTGGGCAGTGCCCTCACGTGCCTGCTCGCCCAGCCGCTCAATGTGTCCTCCACGCACTGCGCCATCCGAATGGTTCAAGTACAACCAGCCATGTCGAGCGTGGTCGTCCCGCTGTTACGGGATTTGACGAACACGCGTTGTCACGATTCGGCTCGGCCGGTTGATGTCCGATCGTGACCGGTCGGTCGAAACAAGCGATGTTCTGTCACCGACAGTGTGGCCATGTCTGGACACGAATCCCGCCCGCTCACCGACATTCGCGCTGTCGTCGTCACTGCGGCCGGCGATCGGTTCGCCACCGGCGCGGACGACGGCTCGATCCGCCTGTGGACCACGGTGCCGTTTCGGCGCTTGGACGCCGTCTCGGCCCACACCGGGGGGACGCTGGCACTGGCGCTGGACGAGGCCGGTGGCCAACTCTTCAGCGCGGGCCGCGATGGGCGGATCCTGCGCTGGAAAGTGTCGGAAAACGGGCTGACGCGTGCCGGTGAACTGAAGGGTTTGCGGGGTTACAAGCCCGTTCGAGGACTGGCGATATCGTCCGAACGAGTGGCTGCGGCGAGCGACGACGGTTCACTGCGGACGTGCGACCAGAGTGGCGAGGGCGGGTTCACCGAGAAGCTCGACCTGGAGCCTCGGACGATCGCCTTCCTTCCCGGTGGCGACAAGTTGGTGGTGGCCGGAACGCGCGGGCACGTGGGAGTGGCCCAAGTTTGGCGGGTGACCGCGACTGTCGAACCGCTCGCGGAGGTGAAGCTGGAGGGGTGCGAATTCATCCGCTGCGCCGTGGTCGCGGACCGGCGTTTCGTGCTCCTCGGTGGTGACGGTGGCAGCGTGGCCTGCTGGGATGTGGAAACGTGGATGGTCGAAACGCTCCGGACCGATCAACCGGACGTGGTGCACGCGATGGCCATGCGCGGTCCGGGTGAGTTCGTCGCGGGTGGCTCCGACGGCGCCCTGCGGCAGTGGAACATCCGGGACAAGCTGTCGAGACGTTTCCCGGACGTGAGCAGCAGCGGGATCCTCGCGCTGGCGGTCGCTCCGGGGTCGGATCCGCTCACCATGGTCGTCGCGGGCGGCAACGGCGCGCTGACCCGGTACCAGGACGATCACGTGCTGGACCGGCAGTTCAGCGGGCACGTCGGTGCGGTGCGTGCGATCGCGGTGAGCGCCGAAGACGATCTCGTCGCGACCGGCGGCACCGATCGCGTCATCCGGCTGTGGAACCGCAAGGGCGATTCCGAGGCCGAACTCGACGAGCACACCGGTGCCGTGACGGCGATCGCCACTTGGCCGGGTGACCGAGCCCAGCTCGTGTCGGGCGGTGAAGACCACAGAATCATCGTCTGGGATCGGTTCCGCAAGGCACCGGTCAACAAGGTGCCCATGGATCACGGGGCGAAGGTCTGGGCCGTGGCGGTCGATCCGCAGGGGAGGCGGATCTACTCCGGCGGCAACGACGGCAAGGTGGTCGTCTGGAACGCCACCACGCACAAGCGGATCGGACAGCCGTGGGTGGTGGCCGAGCGGGCGGTTTCGGCGATCGCCTTGTCCGGGGACGGTGAGTACGCGGTCTTCGGTTCGGATGACGGCAGAGTCATCTTCCGCGAGCTGCGCCGAAACGGCGGCGGTTCGGCCAAGACCTTCGTGGTGCCGGACGGTGCCCAGATCCACACGGTCGCTCTCGATCACGACGGCCAGATCGCGGTCGCAGGGTCGGGATCGGGCGTGATCACGGTGTGGGACACGGTGAACGGTGCACTCGTGTGCGACCCGATCCAGACCGGACACGGCGATGTCCGAAAAGTCTTGCTGTCCCCAGCGGGCGGTTCGATCATTTCGTGCGGTGAAGACGGTTCGGTCGAACGGTGGGACCGGAAGACCGGTGTTTCGCTTGGCAATGTCTTTCCCGACTTCGTCGACGCGGTGGAGACCATCGCTTTGATGCCGGAAGGGAAGGTCATCGTGGCCGGCGGTGGGGACGGCGAATTGGAGCTGGTCAGTACCGCCGAATACGGCTCGAGCCTGACCGATGCGGGTCATGCGTCGCCGGGTGAACAGCGGCCGGCGCAACGTCCGCACCCGTTCCTGACCGGGGACAACGCGACCGTGCATGACCTGATCGGGACCAGCAGCGATGTGTGGTCGATCGCCGAACTACTCGCCGCGCGACAGACCCAGGGGCCGGTCTCCGTTGCGCTGCTGGGGGAGTGGGGCTCGGGCAAGTCGAGCCTGATCCTCCAGGTCGAAGCATTCGTCCGGAAGCTGGCCGCCGGCGCGCGGGACAAGCCGGCGCCGTTCTGGCTGGCCGGGATCCGGCAGGTGCGGTTCAACGCCTGGCACTACAGCGACGACCACTTGTGGACCGGGCTCATCGAACAGCTGCTGTCCGCGCTGCGCGCCGAGAAGGCAGCGCCGGACGCGACCAACGGTGCCGGACTCAAAAAGGACCGCGACGACCTGCTCCGGTTGCAGGGCGGCCTGAAGGAGCATCTGAAAGCGGCCAAGGACGCACAGACGTCCGTGGTGCGCCGGAACGAGCATCTGGGCCGCGCGCTCGCAGCAGTGGCCGCCTACGACGCGAAGCGGGAAAATAAGCAGATGGCGGTCGCGGTGCAGGCCATCCGGAAGGGGCAGACCGGGGTTCGCTGGTTGTTCCGGAGCCGGACCGCCTTGCTGGTCGCACTGCTCTTGGGTACCGCTGTCGCGGCTCCGATCCTGATTCCCGCCCTGGCCGGCTGGGTCGTGACAGCTGCCACGTTGGTGACCGCGATGGCGACGTCGCTCACGAAGACGTACTCGTGGTGGAAGAAGCGCACCAGGGAACTCACCGAAAAGCTCACCGAGCGAGCGGAAGGGCTGGAAAAGGCACTGGCCGACAACACCGAACAACTCAAGCAGACGGATCCCGAATTCCTGCTCGACAAGCTCGCCGACGAGCTGTCGCTGCCCGACCGGTACCAGCACTTCCGGGGTTTGACCGGATACGTCCACCAGGACCTCAGCAAGTTCACCGAAGCACTCGAAGGCGTGGCCGCCGCCGGGAAGCGCGCCAAGATCGACCGGATCGTCCTCTACATCGACGACCTGGACCGGTGTGCCCCGGAGCGGGTCTCCGAGGTCCTGCACGCGGTCAACCTGCTGATGGCGTTCCCGGTTTTCGCCGTGGTGGTCGCGGTGGATCCCCCGGCCCTGTTCGAAGCACTGCGATCGGCCCGGGCGGTCACTGTCGACGAGTCACGGCAACGCTCGTTCGATCTCGGGCTGCTCGACAAGGTCTTCAACCTCGCGTTCGCGGTGCAGCCACTGGGTGATCGCGGTGGGCGCTACCTGCGTCAGCTGGTCAGCGACCTCGGGACGGTAGCCGAGGACGACCACGAGCCGGCGGCGGCGGAACCGGCCGAAACCGGCGGCGCGGCCCCGGCTTCCCCGCGGACGGCCACCGCGGTCGCAGGGATGCGCTCGCTCTCGGCGCCGGAGCCTGTGCAGACGCCGCCGCACCTGCCGCCGATCAGCCACGAAGAGCTGGACTTGCTGGCGTCACTGACGTCAATCCTGCCCGGGCCTCGTGCGGTCAAGAAGCTGTCGAACATCTACCGCTTGATCTTGGCGGGCGAGTTCGATCGACGTATCGAGCTCCTGAACGGCGACTACCGGGTGGCCGCGGTGCTGGCCGCGGGGCTGGTCCGGTCACCGGAACAGTTCGCTTCGCTGATCCGGCACCTGAGCACCGTCCAGCTGTGCCCGAGTGACCACCACCGCGACGTCGTCGGCGTGCTGCAGCGGTGCGGCAACGGCTGTGCGGAACTGGCGGACGTGCTCGCCACCGAGATCGCGAAACTGCCGCGAGAAAGCCGGTGCCCGGAACGGTACAAAAGCTGGTCAGTGAAGATCGCGAGGTACGGCTTCGCGACCTACCAGCACTACGTCGCGTCGTAGCGACGCGCCCACACAGACGGGCCGCAAAGTCGTAGGAACGCCGAATCGGACTTGTCAGGATCCGCCGGCCTGAGTCAGAGCTCAGCCGAGGGTTTCAGGGAAGCCCGCACGCGGGCGGCGTCAGCGGTCCGTTCCTGCGCTTCAAAGAGTTCCAAGGCCTTCTCCAGCGCCGCCCGGGCTGACTCGGCTCGTCCTGACGTTAGGTACGCCGCGCTCACGCCTTCCAGGGTGTTCGCCTCCTCGTAAGCGTTTCCCGCCTCTCGGCGCAGTGCCAGCGCCTGCTGGTAGTAGTCGACGGCGGTGTCGTACTCGCCGGTCTGGTGCGCGATGTGGCCCAGACTGTCGAGCGTGGAGGACGATCCGTCGCGATCGCCATGCTGGAGTTGCAGGGTGAGTGCTTCGCGGCAATGCGACAACGCCTCGTCGTAGTGGCCTTGTTTGGCCAGGTACCAGCCGACGGTGTTGAGTGCGTCCGCTTCGCGGGTGCTGCTCCCCATGGCGCGGTACAGCCGCAATGCGTTTTCGGCGTGGGTGCACGCCTGCTCGTAGCGGTGCTGGGCGCCCAGCACCCAAGCCATGATCCGGTGACTGTGAGCTTGGTTTTCGACATCGCCGATGGTCGCGGCCAGCGTCAGCGCCGCGTCGAGGTGGGACATCGCCGCGTCCCACTGCCTCACCTGGGCAAGAGCGCGAGCCAGCCGGCGAGACGCCAGCGCCTGCTGCGACTTGTCCTCCAGCAGATCGGCCGAGGTTCTCGCGAGCTGCCACACGGCGAGGAGGTCGTTGTTCCGCCCTTTCCGGTGCAGGAACGTGTCCATCGCCCAGGCCAGCTGCCACGTCGGCTCGATCAGGCCGCGCGTCGCGGCGGTCCGCTGAGCGGCGATCAAGCAGGCGTGCTCCGCTTCGAACCACGCCATCGCGTTCTGCTCGGTCAACGTGAGCGCCGACGCGCCGGCCACGGGCGGGCCCAGTTCGATGGGCGTCGAATGGGGGTACAGCGCGCGATCACCCCGATGGGCCGTGCGCAGGTAGAAGTCGAGGATCCGCCGCACCGCGGCGTCTTGGCTTTCGGCAGAGCGTTGTGGTCCCAGGGTGGCCGCGTACTGCCGGACCAGGTCGTGCATCGCGTATCGGCCCGGACTGACCATCGTCAGCAGCGAAGCCTCCTCGAGTGCGTACAAGATCCGGCGCGCCTCGCCGGCCTCCACGCCGAGGAGTGCCGCGGCCGCCGGCAGGCTGAGGTCCGGGCCCGGCGCGAGCCCCCACAACGCGAATGCCCGTCGTTGCTCCTCGGCGAGGGCCGAGAAGGACCACGAGAGGACGGTGGGCAGGCTGGCCAGAGGATCGTTGCCGCTGAGCGCGGTGAGACCGGTGTTCCGGAGCTCGTCGACCAAGTCCGACAGCCTTGCCCGCGGCCGCAGCGAGCTGCGGCTGACCACAATGCTCAACGCGAGCGGAAAGCCCGCGCAGTACTCCAGCAGCGCCGCCACCGCCTCGGGCTCCGCGGAGATCCGATCGTGCCCCAACTTCCCCTCGAGAAGAGCGAGGGCATCCGCTTCGTCCAGAACATCGACGACCAAGTGCCCGGCTCCATGCGCGGTCTGTAGGCCCGCCAGGTGGTTCCGGCTCGTGACCAGCACCGTGCACTCGCTGCCACCGGGCAGGAGCGGCGCCACCTGCTCCGTGCTCGCCGCGTTGTCCAGGACGATCAGCATGCGCCTGTCGGCGACCAACGTCCGGAACTGCGCGGACAGGGCGTGCGCGTCGGAAGGAAGGCGGTCGGCGTCCACGCCGAGCGCATCGAGGAAGCCTCGCACCGCCGTCTCCGGCGACATCGGGCCGCTGTCCGGGCTGAACCCGCGCAGATCGACGAACAGCTGCCCGTCGGGAAACCGGGCGAGGTGGTCGTGAGCCCAGCGCGCCGCCAGCCAGGTCTTGCCGATCCCGCCGACCCCTCCGAGGGCCGAAATCACGACGCTCCGGCCGATCGTCGCCGTGTCGTCCGGCAGCAGCGCGTCCAGCGCACTTCGCTCGGCGGACCGCCCGACGAACGACGTCGGTACGGCCGGGAGCTGCCGAGGTACCCCCAGCTCGCGCGGGGGGTGGTGGATGTGCACGGAACCGCTGATGACACCCGCCTGGACCACGGTGCCGCTCACCGGAGCGGACACCTGGTTGACCACCATGCCCACCTGCGCTGCTTCAGATGCGCGTTCGGGCTCGACTTCGTCCTTCATGCGGCCCTCAGTAGTCCCAGTGGATCTTGCTCCAGGTCAAGTCGGTGAATTCGATCCCGTACAAGGTCAACATCGCGGCGTAGTGCTTTACGTGCGCACTGATCGGGCGGCTTCCCTCGGTCGAGTGTGAATAGACGAAGAATTCGCTGTCGTCAAGGCCGACTTCGAACGGCTGGACAGCGCGTGTGTCGGACAGCGCGATCCGCTCGCCGTACGGCAGATACCACTGTCCCGGTTTTATCCCCAATCCGATCAGGTCCCGGTCGGAGTTCTCCCCCGTGCTCTTCGCGGGCATGTGGCCGCTGACGAACTCGCCTTCCACGGTGAGTGACAACCGGCCCATCGGCCAGGCATGGCAGTCGATCACCGCGTTGCGGTAGTGGTCTCTTCCGCCACCGGGGTGGGGGTTCGCCAGCACCGAGAGTGGCTGGGCACCCTTGCTTCGCAGGTAATGGGCGCTTTGTTCCGCCAGTTGCCGCAGGTGCTCGAGCCGCTTCCGATGCCGTTCGAACTCCGTCCTTTGTGCGGCGGCGTTCTTGGCGTCCTGGTCGACGTGGAACCCGACCAGTGCATCCACCTCATCGCCAAAGCTGCCCATCTTCGCGACCTCCGACGTCTCGGGCTCAACGCACAAGGTAGCGTCCGCTTGGTGAGTTCGGTGTGGTTTCGGCGTGGGTGAATTGATCTTGATTGCCGCGCCCTCCGGCTGCATCGATGCCCGGTTCGAATTCCCGAGAAGGCTTCGCTGGTGGCCAGGCCCGCTTCTTCGTCGCGAACGGTGATGGCTGGACCTGCCGGGCCTTCAACGCACTGCTGCCGGGTTCAGAACCAGCGGCGCACGGCCCGCTCGAACGAGCCACGGTCCGGGACGCGCTCACCGGCCCAGGCGACGATGCCGTCCGGGCGGATCAGCACCGCGCCGAAGCCCAAGTCGTTCTTCGCCGGGCCCGCCTCGTACCGGATCCGGTTGCCGTACCGGCGCGCCACCTCTTGCAGGGGACCGTCCGCGCTGAAGTCGAGGGCGACGCCGCGGCCGTCGTGCAGCAGGTCGCCGACGCGGGTTCCGTTCTCCAGTGTGAAGTCCGGGGCGTTGTGGCCGACCAGACCCTGCTCGCCCAGGTCGTAGTGCAGCGAAGTTCCGCTGGTGCGCTCGAAAACGTACGTTGTTCCGTCGCGTGTGGACAGAACGTCGTGGAGGACGGACCGGGCTGCGCGGGAATGGCGGTCCGGGCGCATGGCCGCCACCTGGGCTCGGGACCAGTCGAGTACCCGGGCTCCGATCGGGTGGCGTTCGGCCGTGTACGTGTCGAGGAGTCCGGACGGTGCGTTGCCGGCCGCCGTTGCCGACAGCTTCCAGCCCAGGTTCATCGCGTCGCCGATGCCGAGGTTGAGGCCCTGGCCGCCCAATGGGGAGTGGATGTGGGCCGCGTCTCCGGCCAGCAGGATACGTCCTCGGCGGTACGTGGTCGCCTGCTTCGCGCGGTCGGTGAAGGTGGAAGCGAGGTGCAGCTCGCCGAGCGTCACGTCGGTGCCCGACACCCGGCGCAGCACCGACTGGAGGTGTTCGCGGGTCGGTGGTCGGGAACGGTCGTACGCGCCGCCGTCGAAGTCCAGTACGCCCAGGTGGCCCGGCTCGGACATTGTCAGGTACATGCCCTGCGGGGTCACGGTGAAGCCCGGAGCGAGGAGACCGGGATCGGCGAGCGTGACCAGCGCGAGGTAGCCGGTCAGCTGCGGCTCGGTGCCGGCGAAGTCGAAGCCCGCGAGCCGCCGGACCGTGCTGCGGCCGCCGTCGCAGCCGACGAGCCAGCGGGCCGGGTACTCCTGCTCCGCGGCCCGGGCCACCGCCGCCGAGCCGTCCTGGGTGATCGCCGTGATCGCGACGCCGCGGCGGATCTCGACGCCGAGCTCGGCCGCCCGCTCGGCCAGCACCGTCTCCACCGCCTCGAGGCTGGTCATGATGCCGTCGAGCGCCGGGCTGGGCAGGCGGTAGGGCAGGCGGGCGAGGTCGACGTCGGCCGGGTCGAGGGGCGTCCCGGCGAAGTGGCCGACCGACCGCGGCGGCGCCGGCTCGTCCGTGACGGGCCGCTCGGCCACGCCCGACGCGGCCAGCAGCGGCGGCAGCATCCCGCGGCGGTAGAACGCCTCGACCGATCCGCCCGACAGGCCCCGCATGCCGAGCGGGAAGCTCCGCCACGGGGACCGCGGCTCCGGCTCCCGTTCGAGCACCAGCACCGAACAGCCCGCGAGGCCGAGTTCGCAGGCCAGGAACAGACCCACCGGGCCGGCTCCCACGATCACCACGTCATGCATCACAAACCGCTTTCTCGAGGTCTTGAACGTGCCTCGAGACTGACGGCCGTCACGCACACGGCGCGCACACCGCGCTCACCCCGCGAGCCGCGCCGGGTCAGCGGCGGCGACGGCTGCCGGCGCATCCAGCTCCCAGCCCTCCGCGTACGCCGCGGCGAACCCGGCCTCGCCCAGGGCGGCCCGGCCCCGGTGGGTGAGCTCGCGGACCTGCGGATCGGTGCGGTCGTGCGCCCCACGCAGCCGGGCGGCGACGCCGAGCAGCACGGCCGGCTCCCGCTGCCGTCCGCGTGCTTCGGCGAGCGCGGCCGTGTGCACCGTCACCAGCGACAGGATCGGCAGGTCCCGGGCCGCCAGCGCGGCCGCGTACGCCGCTCGCCCGGCCTGGTCCGCGCCGGCCGGGTCGCCCAGGGCCAGGCAGAGCGCGGACCGCGCGCCGGCGATCAGCGCCCGGGCGTGGTCGGAGGGGAACCCCGTGTCGACGAGCAGCCGGCGTTCGGCGTCGTCGAGGAGGGCCCCGGCCCCGGCCAGGTCGCCGAGGCGCACGCGCAGGCCGGCCTCCCAGCCGTCGATCAGGACCGGCAGTTCCGCCGACGACGCGCGCAGCAGCCGCTCCCGGACCGAGCCGATCACCGCCAGCGCCCGGCCGGTTTCGCCGCGCCGGATGTGCAGGTCGATCCAGCGCAGGTCGTTGTAGAGCTGGTCGCCGAGGCTGAGCGTGCCGAACTCGCCCGCCAGCGCCTGGGCCTCGCGCAGGTCGGCCAGCGCGCCGTCGAGGTCTTCGTAGCGCCGCAACTGGGCCCGCATCGGCAGCGTCGCCGACTGGCCCCACCGGTCGCCGGCCCGCCGGAAGCCGGCCAGCGCGGCCGCCACGTGGACGCGCACCCGGTCGAGCTCGCCCGCGTTTTCGGCGATCTCGGCCTGGAACATGTGAGCCAGCCCGGACAGCCACACGTCGTCACCGTCGGCCAGCTGCCGGAAGATCGCGAGTGCGGACTCGTCGCCCAGCAGGAAGAGCAGCATCGGGCCGAACACGCGGTAGTGGCCGGGCAGCCGCGGGTGCGCCAGCAGCCGTCCGGCCAGCTCGCGCATCTCCGCCCGGTCTTCCGCGGCTTCCCCGGCGCTGATCCCGGACAGGATGTCCGCGCGGCTGAGCAGGTGGGCGGCCCGGGCGCAGTCCCGCTCGGGCGTCGGCTCGCCGCCGGGCACCGCCAAGGCCTCGCCCAGCCAGTAGCCGGCGTCGGAGTCGCGGCCGAACATCTGCCAGTACCAGGTGAGCGCGAGGGCCAGCGCGATCGCGGCGGCGGAGTCATGGGTGGCGCACAGGTGACGCAGGGCGGCGACCGCGTTGTCGTACTCGGCGCCGATGACTGCCATGGCCGCCAGCTGGCCTGGCCCGCGCAGCTCGGCGTCGTGGCGGGTGATCAGCCCGGTGAAGTGGGCGGCGGCCAGGTCGCGAACCGGGCCGAGATCGCCGGCGAGCCGTTCGATGCCGTACTCGCGGATGGTCTCGAGCATGCGGTAGCGGCCGGTGCCGGGCGCGAGCTGCAGCAGCGACCGGTCGACGAGGGCGGCGAGTAGGTCGGGGACTTCGCCGGCGGGCACGGTGGTGCCCGCGCAGACGGCGGCGGCCGAGGCGGACGTGACGCCGCCGGGCAGGACGGCGATCCGGTCCGCGACCGTGCGTTCGCGCTCGTCGAGCAGCTCCCAGCTCCAGGCGATGACCGCACGCAGGGTGCGGTGCCGCGGCGGCGCGGTACGGCTGCCGGTGGTGAGCAGCCGGAACCGGTCGGCGAGCCCGTCGGCCAGGTCCGGCAGCGACAGCGTCCGCAACCGGGCGGCGGCCAGCTCGAGGGCCAGCGGCAGGCCGTCCAAGCCGCGCACCACGCGCACGATGTCGGACAGCGTGGTTTCGTCGACGGCGAAACCGGGCCGCACGGCGGCGGCCCGCTCGGTGAACAGGCGCACTGAGGCCACTTCGCGGACGTCGTCGTCCAGGCCGGGCAGGGCGAGCGGCCCCAGCGGTACCAGTGCTTCGCCGTCCACGGCCAGGGGTTCGCGGCTGGTGGCGAGCACCCGCAGGCCGGGGCAGCGGGGCAACAGCGTCGCGACCAGGTGGGCCACGGCGTCGATCAGGTGCTCGCAGTTGTCGACCAGCAGCAGGCTTTCCCGGCCGCCGAGCTCGCTGACGAGCACGTCCAGCTCGTCAGCGTGCTCGGCCCCGGCGCGCTTGCGGGCGTCGAACAGCGCGCTGCCGCGCAGGCCGATCCCGGCGAGCACGGCCGGCGCGACCTTCGCGGGTTCGGTGACGGAGGCGAGGTCGATGAGCCGGACGTCGTGGCCGTGCCGGCGAGCGGCCTCCAGCGCGAGCCGGGTCTTGCCGGCGCCACCGGGGCCGAGGACGGTGACCAGGCGTCCGGTCCTGAGCAGGGCGGAGACGCGCGCGAGGTCGTCGTCGCGGCCGATGAAGCTGGTCAGCGGCGCGGGCAGGGGAGCGGGCCGGGGCCGGTCCGGGGCAGGGGCCGGGAGGGGTTGCAGCAGACGCAGGTGGCGTTCCCGCAGCGCGGTGCCCGGGTCGGCGCCGAGGGTTTCGGCCAGGGTCCGGCGGACGCGCTCGTAGACGGACAGCGCCTCGGCCTGACGTCCCTGCGCGGCGAGCGCGTCCATCAGCAGGGCCGCCGCCCGCTCGTGCGCCGGGTGCTCGGCCAGCAGCGCGGTCAGCCGGGCGGCGGCCGGTTCGGCGCGTCCCAGCGACAGTTCCGCGTCGGCGAGGTCCGCGATGGCTTCGATCGACAGCCGGGTCAGCCGGGTCGCCACCGCCGGGGCGACGGCGGCGATGAGCGCGGGCTCGCCCCACAACGCCACCGCCTCGGCGAGGGCGGTGCTCGCGGCTTCGGCGTCCCCGGCCCGCAGCCGCTCCCGGCCGGCCGCGGTGAGCTGCTCGAAGCGCAGGGCGTCCACGTCGGCCACCGCCAGCCGGTAGCCGCCCGCGACCTGCACGAGCAAGCCGTCGGCCGGGGCGAGGGTGCGGCGCAGCCGGGAAACGAGGGTCTGCAGGGCAGAGGCGGTGCCGGACGGCGGTTTGTCGCCCCACACCGCGTCGACCAGTACCCCCGGCTCGACCGCGCGGCCCCCGGCGAGCGCCAGCCGGACGAGCAGGGCCCGCAACCGCGCGCCCGGGACGGGCAGGACCGTGTCACCCCGGGACACCTGGAACGTGCCCAGCAGCGTGATGCGAAGCCCGTCCATGCCCCGATCTTCGCGTGCCCGGCCTCGTGGCCTCAACGAGGGCGGCCGCGTGAGCGCGGTGTGCGTCCCGTGTGCGCGGCCCACCGCAGCCTTCGGAGGTCAGCACGACCACGGGAGGCAACAGATGACCGACACGAACATCGGCTGGGTCCGCAGCTGGGGCGCCTCGCCCCAATCGCCGTACGGCGGGCTGGGCTCGCTCGAGGACCAACCGCCCTTCGCCGACGTGACGCTCCGCCAGGTGGTGCGCCTCAGCGGCGGCGGGCGCCGGGTGCGCGTCCGCTTCACCAACGAGTTCGGCACCGCGCCCGTCACCATCGGCGCGGCGCAAGTGGGCCTCGCGGTGCCCGGCGGCGGCGTGCGGGACGGACGCGTGCTGACGTTCTCCGGTGCCACGGCCGTCACCGTTCCCACGGGCGCACCGATGCTGAGTGACCCGGTGGAGCTGCCCGCGGCGGCGTTGACCGAGCTGTCCGTCAGCCTCTACCTGCCCGAGCGCGTGGAAACCTGTACGTGCCACGAACCCGTCTTCGACACCGGCTGGACGATCCCGGGTGACGCCGTCGCGGCTTCGGTGCTGCCGGCGGACGCCACCGCCCTGCCGGTGCGGGCGCTCATCTCCGCGGTCGACGTGGTCCCCGACGCCCCGGCAACGGCCGTCGTCGTGGTCGGCGACTCGCGCACCGACGGCGCCGGGTCCACTCCGGACACCCACCACAGCTGGCCGGAGCTGCTGGCCGCGCGAGGCGCGGGTTTCGTCGTCAACCAGGGCATCAGCGGCAACCGGCTGCTCGACGAAGGCATCGGGTCCGCGGTCCTGGCCCGCTTCGACCGGGACGTGCTGGCGACGCCGGGCCTCGGCTGCGTCGTGGTGTCCGTGGGCGGCAACGACCTCGCCATCTCCTTCGCCCCGCGCGACGACGGTCCGCTGGCCGACTTCCTGAAGGCGTTCCCCGGTGCACCGGTGACGACGGACGACGTCATCGCCGGCTACCGGCAGCTGGTGACGCGGGCGCGTGAACGCGGGGTGCGGGTCTACGCCACCACGATCGCGCCCTTCGAAGGCGCCGACGCCTTCACCCCGGGGTGCGAGACCGCACGCCAGGTGGTGAACGAGTGGATCCGCACCGGCGGCGCGTTCGACGCGGTGCTGGACTTCGACGCCGTCTGGCGCGACCCGGACCACCCCAGCCGGATCAGGGAAGGCCTCCACTCCGGCGACTACCTGCACGGCAGCGACGCGGGCTACCGGGCACTGGCCGACTCGGTCGATTTGTCACTGTTCGGCTGAGCCCGAACCGGGCGGCCATCTCCGGGAAACCGGGACGCCGGCCGGGTGAACGCGGCCACCATGGCGGGATGGCGTTCACCGAACCACCCGATCCCGGTCAGGCGCGCACGCTGGCCGAGCTCATCGCGCAGCTGCGGCTGCTCAAGGCGTGGGCGGGCGGCCCGTCGTACGCGCAGATCGCCGAGCGGGTCAACCGGCTCTGGACGGCCGCCGGGCGGCCACCCGGCGAGCGGACCGCCCGCACCACCGTCGCCGACTGCTTCAAGCCCGGCCGGGCGCGGCCCAACACCGATCTGCTGCTGGCCGTCGTCGAGGTGCTGCACCCGGACCCGGGTTACGTCGCCGACTGGCAGCACGTGCTGCGGGTGGTCCGCGGCCGCGCGGAGGCGGCGACCTTCGTCCAGGCGCAGCTCGGCCTGCCGGAGGCGGACGCGCACTTCACCGGGCGCCGGGCGGAACTCGCGCGGCTGGGCGCGGTGCTCGGCGATGGCGCGGGCGGGCGGGTGGCGGTGATCGCGGGCATGGCCGGGGTCGGCAAGACCGGGCTGGCCGTCCACGCCGGCCACGAGCTCCTGCGCACGGGCCGGTGCGACAACGCGCTTTTCGTGAACCTGCGCGGGTTCCACCCCGACCCCGGCCGGCCGCCGGTCGATCCGGCCGCGGTGCTCGACTCCTTCCTGCGGCTGCTCGGCGTGCCCGGGCACGCCGTCCCCGCCGACCTGGCCGGCAAGACGCGGGTCTACCAGGAACGATCGGCCGGGCGGCGCCTGCTGGTCGTCCTCGACAACGCGAGCAGCGAGGAGCAGGTCCGCCCCCTGCTGCCCGGCGAGCGGGGCGGCCCGGTGCTCGTCACCAGCCGCCTGGCGTTCGCCGGGCCGGCCGGGGCCACGCACGTGCCCTTGGACGTGCTGAGCCCGGACGACGCGCTCGCGTACCTGCGGCGCACCGTCGGCGCGGAACGGGTCGACCAGGCACCCGGCGTGGCCCGGCGGATCACCGCCGAGCTCGGCCGGCTGCCGCTCGCGCTGAGCCTCGCCGCGCTGTGGATGACCGCGCCGGCCCACCGGCCGTGGCTGCTGGCCGACCACCTGGAGCGGCTCGAGCAGCGGCGCGCGCACCTGCGGCTCGACAACGCCGTGGACGCGTCGATCAGCCTGTCCTACGACCAGCTCGCCGAGCCGGAGCGGCGGGCCTTGCGGCTGCTGGCGTTGCACCCGGGCGCGGACCTGGACGCCCACGGCATCGCGGCGCTCGCCGATACCGGCCTGGCGGAGGCGACCCGGATCGCGGACCGGCTCGTCACCGCGCACCTGGTGCGGCGCGACGAGGCGGGCCGGTTCGAGCTGCACGACCTCATCCGCGCGTTCGGCATGGCACGGGCCGAGGACGAGGACGCCCCCGCCGGCCGGAAGGCCGCGCTGACGCGGTTGCTCGACTACTACACGTTCGCGGCCGCCACCGCGATGGACCAGTACGCGCCGCGGATGCGGGCCTACCGGCCGCGCGTCCCCGACCCCGGCCTGCCGATCCCGCCGCTGACCGACCGCGAGCCGGCGACCGCGTGGCTGGACGCCGAACGCGCCAACCTGGTCGGCGCCGGTGTCCACGGGGTGGCGTCCGGCCACGCGGGCCTGCTGTCGCGGCTGCTGTTCCGGTACCTGCAGACCGGCGGCTACATCAGCGAAGCGCTGGTCCTGCACGCGAGCGCGGCCGAATCGGCCGACCCGGCCGCCCGCGGGCACGCACTGGTGAGCCTCGCCGCCACCCACAGCCAGGTCGGCCGCTACGAGGTGGCGACGCGGCACGTCGAGGAGGCACTGGACTGCTTCCGCGGCGCCGGAGACCGCTCCGGCGAATGCCGGGCGCTCGGCACGCTGGGCGCGATCACGTCGTGGAACGCCGACTTCGTGCGGTCGGCGGGGTTCCTGCGGGAGGCGTTGACGCTGTCCCGCGAGCTCCGCGACCGGGCCGGCGAACGGACCGCGCTGACCAACCTCGGCTTCGTCTACGGGCGGCTGGGCTGGTACGCCGAGGCGCTGGAGATCCACATGAAAGCGCTGGCCATCGACCAGCAGACCGGCGACCTGTGCGACACGGGGCGCACCCTGCTCAACATCGGCGACACGCACCTGCGTTCGGGCGGTCACGCGGAGGCCTGCGGCTACTTCCGCCGCGCCACCGCGATCGCCGAGCAGGCGGGCGACCGCGACCTGCACCTGGAAGCGCTGCTGTGCCTCGCGGACGCGTCGCTGGAACTGGGCCGGACGGAGCACGCGCGGACGACGCACGAGTGTGCGCTGGCGATCGCGGTGGACCTGGGGAGCCTGCACGCGGCGGCCCGGGCGCACACGGGCCTGGCCCGGGCGCTGACCGTGTCGGGTGATCCGGAGCGGGCCCGGCACCACTGGCTCGCGGCCCGGGACCACCACCGGGAGCTGGGGTTGCCGGAGCCGGCGGAGATCGCGGCGGGAGCGGATTGTTCAGTGGCGGCCGGCGGCTGAGCCGGCGCGCATTCCGCAAGGCGCCCCCTGCGCCCCAATGGGCTTTTCCCAGTGGGGGCGGGGCAGGTGTTGTTGTGTGATGAGGCGTGGGGCCGCGGTACATCTGTGGTACTCGAGCAAGCACCGCGCCTTGGGCGGGAACATCCAGTTCTAGCCACCCCGGGCGGGTTCCCGCTCCGGACCTCGCCGGTGCTGCCCGGCTCCCGCAACGACCTCTCCGCCGCCCGCGGCCTCGGCATTACCGGCGCGCTCACTGCCGCCGCGGCTACCGGCCTGCCCGTCCTGCCCGACAAGGCATCCCACTTAGCCGACCACGGCATCCACACCCCCGATCAAGAAAACCGCAACTCAACCCACTCCTCGACCCCGTCAGCGGCTCTGCAACCTGCTGCAATCCCGCGCCCGGGCTCTCGGTGATCGCACCATGGTCCCTGCTCAAACCCGCTGGCGAACCCTCGATCACATCAGCCTCTGCCCACCCCAACGCCCCCACCAGCCACACCACGGGGAGACAACCCCAATGTGGCCTTGGTTGCGTTGAGCACTCCGAAGGCCACATCGGGTGCGTTGAGCGCACCGACGGCCACCTTGGGGCGCATTCTCCGGGACTCGCGGCGGCGTCCGGGTTCGTCCGGGATTGCTGCCCGCGGACGCACCGACCGCGATGCTCGCAGCCGGTGCGGGATCGCGGTAGCGCGTCCCACACCTCGGACACCCACCGTCGAAGGGAGACACCATGGGGCGCCTGATCGACCGCGTGCTGAACCGGATCGTGCCCACCGCACAGGCTTCCGCCTGCAGCGGCCAGTACTTCTGCAATGCCCAAGGCCACAAGGGCTACTGGTACCGCTTCTGCTGCCCGCAGACCGGCTGCGAGTGGTCCAAGGTCCGCAGCACCTGCTGATCCGGTCCGAGCGTGCCGGGCGGTGTCCGCCGCCTTCCCCGCGGACACCGCCCGGCGTGGATGGAGTGACATGGAGTACCTGCGGGCCGCCGGCGCGGCAGTGATCGCCGTGGTCTTCGCCGCCTCGGCGTTCTCGAAGCTGCGGGACTTCCGCGGGTTCGCGCGCTCGGTGCCCGCGCTGGTGCCGATGCCCGCCAAGTGGGTCACGCCGGTGTCGGTGGCCGTGGTGGGCACTGAACTGGCCTCCGCGGTCCTCGTGCTGGTCACCGCCGTGGCCGGCTTCGTCCTCGCATCGGCGTTGCTGCTGGCCTTCACCGCCGCCATCGCCGCTTCACTGCGACGCGGGCGGCGTGCCCCGTGCCGCTGCTTCGGCGCGACCGAAACCCCGATCGGCCCGCGCCACCTGGTCCGCAACACCCTGCTGGTCTGCTTCGCCGTCCTCGGCGCGCTCGCGCCGGCGCACCAGCCGCCCGTCGCCGGAGCCGCCATCGCCTTCGCGGCCGGGGTGGTGGTGGCCGTGCTCATCGTCGCCATGGACGACATCGCCGTCGTGTTCGCAAGGAGTTCCTGATGCCTTACGTCGTCGCCACCTTGGTGCTGCTGGGCGTGGTGTGCCTGCTGAACCTGCTCCTGACCGTCGGGATCCTGCGCCGGATGCGAGCTCAGCCCGCCGCGAGGTCCGAGCCGCCGTTCGCGCTGCGCCCCGGCTCGGCCGTCGGCGAGTTCGCCGTCACCACGACCGACGGCGAGCCGCTCACCGCCGCCGGGCTCGAGGGCACGGTGGCGTTCTTCTCCGCCGACTGCGCCGCCTGTCACGACACCCTGCCGGACTTCCTCGCCTACGCCCGCGCACAGGGCCGTGACCACGTCTTCGCCGTCTTCGGCGGCGAAGAGCCGGACACCGTGCGCGCGCTCGCCGAGGTCGCCCACGTGGTGACGGCCGAGCTGGACGGCGGCCCGGTCGCCGCCGCGTTCCGCAACACCTGGACGCCCGCGTTGTACGTGGTGGCGGCCGGGCGGGTGACCGCGACCGCCGGCCGGGTGCACGAACTGCCCGTGCCCGCCGGACGGTGACCGTGGGGGAACCGGACCACCGGATCGGCGCGGAGCAGGTACGGGCGGCGGGCGCGGCCGCCGCCCGGCTGCTCTGGCGGTCCGGACCGGCACGGCTGCTGGGACTGGTGGCCATGACCGCGGCCGCGGCCACCGCCCCGATCGCCACCGCCTGGCTCACCAAACTCGTCCTCGACCGCCTCGTCGAGCGCACCGGCGCGGTCGGCGGCCTCGCCGTGGCCCTGGTGCTGACCGGGCTCGCCGTCGCCGCGCTGCCCGTGGTCGTCCACTACGTCCGCGCGCAGATCGGCCGCGCGGCCAGCACCGTCGCCACCGACCGGCTGTTCGCCGCGCTGGGCAGGCAAGTCGGGTTGCGCACCTTCGAGAACCCGGCCTACCAGGACCGGCTGCGCCTGGCCCAGGAAAGCTGCGGCCGGATGCCGGAAATCGTCGACGGAGTCGGCGGCACGCTCAGCGGGACGCTTTCACTGGCCGGGTTCCTCGGCTCGCTGCTCCTGCTGAGCCCGGCGATGACCGGCGTAGTGCTCGCCGCCGCGATCCCCGCCCTGCTCGCCGAACTGCTGCTGGCCCGGCGCCGGGCCGCGGTGGAGTGGCGCATCGAGCGGTTCACCCGGCGCGAGTTCTTCTACAGCCAGCTACTCACCGGCATCCCCGCCGCGACCGAAATCCGGCTGTTCGGCATCGGGGCGTTCCTGCGCGCCCGGCTGATGGACGAGCGCCGCAGCGCCAACGAAGCCCAGCGCCGCATGGACGAGCGGGAGCTGTGGACCATGGGCGGGCTGACGGCGCTGAGCGCGGCCGTCGCCGGGGCGGGGCTCTGGTGGGCGATCACCTCGGCGTACGACGGGTCGCTCAGCGCCGGCGACGTCTCGATGTTCGTGGCCGCCGTCGCCGGGGTGCAGGCCGCGCTGGGCACGCTGGCGTCGTCGATCGCCGGCGGACAGGCCCGGCTGCTGTCGTTCGCGCACTACGTCGCCGTGGTCCACGCGGAACCCGATCTGCCGAGCGGTTCCCGCGACACGGTTCCCGCGCTGCGGCAAGGGCTCGAGCTGCGTGACGTCTGGTTCCGGTACAGCGACGACCACCCGTGGGTGCTGCGCGGGGTGGACCTCGCCATCCCGCACGGTGCGGCGGTCGCCCTCGTCGGCCTCAACGGCGCGGGCAAGAGCACGCTCGTGAAGCTGTTGTGCCGCATGTACGACCCGACGCGCGGGCAGATCCTCTGGGACGGCGTCGACCTGCGCGACCTGCCGCCAGCCCTGCTGCGCCAGCGGATCAGCGCCGTCTTCCAGGACCACATGAACTACGACATGACCGCGGCCGAGAACATCGGGCTCGGCGAGCTGTCCGCGCTGGACGACCGGGCCCGGCTGGTGGACGCCGCGACCCGGGCGGGCGCGCACGAGCGGATCGCCGCCCTGCCGAAGGGTTACGACACACCGCTCACCCGGATCTTCGAGATCGGCACCGAGGACACCTCGACCGGGGTGGTGCTTTCCGGCGGGCAGTGGCAGCGGCTGGCGCTGGCCCGCTCGCTCGTCCGGGAGAGCCGGGACCTGATGATCCTCGACGAGCCGAGCTCCGGCCTCGACCCGGAGGCCGAACAGGAGGTGCACGCGCGCATCCGCGAGCACCGGCAAGGCCGGACGAGCCTGCTCATCTCGCACCGGCTGAGCGCGGTGCGCGACGCCGACCGCATCGCCGTGCTCGAGGACGGCCGGATCAGCGAGCTGGGCACGCACGAGAGCCTGCTCGCCGCCGACGGTGGCTACGCGCGCCTGTTCCGCCTGCAGGCCGACGGCTACCAGGCGGTGTCGTGAAAGGACCGGTCTTTCTCGGGTTGCTGATCGCCGGCAGCGTGTTCGCCGCCCGCCGGCGGCTGATCATGACCACAGTGGACGGTCCGAGCATGGCCCCGGCGTTGCTGTCCGGCGACCGGGTCCTGGTGCGCCGGACCCGCCGCCCGCGCCGCGGCCAGGTGGCCCTCATGCGCTTCCCTCAGCTGCCGAGCGGAGCGCCGACAGGGGACCAGCTGCTGCTCAAGCGCGTGGTGGCGGTGGCGGGCGACCGCCTCCCGCCCGGCTGGGCCGAGCCGGACGTGCACGGCCTCGGCGGCGAGGTGGTGCCCGGCGGCTGCGCCGTCGTGCTGGGCGACAACCGGCCGAGCAGCTGGGATTCCCGGCACTACGGGTTCGTGCCGCGGGAGCAGATCGTCGGCGTGGTGGTGCGCCACGTGTCCCGCGGGTGAACCGGCCCGGAGGTCCGGGTGCCTCCGGGCCGCGGTGAGCTCAGCGGCGGCCGCTGATCGTGCTCGCACCCGCGTAGCGGGCTTCGGAGCCGAGCTCTTCTTCGATGCGGATGAGCTGGTTGTACTTGGCGGTGCGGTCGGCGCGGGACAGCGAACCGGTCTTGATCTGGCCGCAGTTGGTGGCGACCGCGAGGTCGGCGATCGTGGTGTCCTCGGTTTCGCCGGAGCGGTGGGACATGACCACGGAGTAGCCCGCCTTGTGCGCCGTTTCGACGGTGGTCAGCGTCTCGGTGAGGGTGCCGATCTGGTTGACCTTGACCAGGATCGAGTTCCCGATGCCGCGTTCGATGCCGTCGGCCAGCAGGTTCACGTTGGTGCAGAAGACGTCGTCGCCGACGAGCTGGACGCGTTCGCCGATGGTGTCGGTGAGCTGCTTCCAGCCGGCGTAGTCGTCCTGGGCGAGACCGTCCTCGATGGACACGATGGGGTAGCGGGCGGTCAGGTCGGCGAGGTAGGCGACGTGCTCCTCGACGCTGCGCTTGCGGCCTTCGCCCGTGTAGTCGTAGACCTCGCCGGTGTAGAACTCCGACGCGGCCGGGTCGAGCAGCAGGGCGATGTCCTCGCCGGGGGTGTAGCCGGACTGCTCGATGGCCCGCAGCACGAACTCCAGTGCCTCGTCGGCCGAGCTGAGGTTGGGCGCGAAGCCGCCTTCGTCGCCGACGTTGGTGCTGTGCCCGGCGTCGTGGAGGGCCTTGCGCAGCGTGTGGAACACCTCGGAGCCCATCCGCACCGCCTCCGCGAACGTCGTCGCGCCGACCGGGCCGATCATGAACTCCTGGAAGTCGATCGGGTTGTCCGCGTGCGCGCCGCCGTTGATGATGTTCATCATCGGCATCGGCAGCAGGTGCGCGAACACGCCGCCGGCGTACCGGTACAGCGGCAGGGAATTGGCGGCCGCGGCCGCCTTGACCACGGCGAGCGACACCCCCAGGGTGGCGTTCGCGCCGAGCCGGGCCTTGTTCGCGGTGCCGTCCAGCTCGATCAGCGTCCGGTCGACGGTCGCCTGCGCCTCGGCGTCCAGGCCCACGATCGCCTCGGCGATCTCGGTGTTGACCGCGTCGACGGCCTTGCGCACGCCCTTGCCGTGGAACCGGGACTTGTCCCCGTCCCGCAGCTCGACCGCTTCCCGGGTGCCGGTGGAGGCACCGGAGGGCACCGCGGCCCGGCCGAGCGAACCGTCCGCCAGTTCGACGTCGACCTCGACGGTCGGGTTACCCCGGCTGTCCAGCACTTCGCGGCCCTTGACGCGGACAATGGCAGTCATCGCACTCCTCGTGAGTCCGTCGAGCGGGGAGCGGCGCCACGGTGAGCCGCGAGACGTGGCGAGGCTAGCAGAATTTACTGAATCGATCCCGAAAAATTTACCGGCCGGCGGGGAGCCGGACCGTGACGAGGAGGCCACCGGCCGGGCGGGGAGCCAGCTCGAGCATCCCGTCGTGGGCCCGGACGATGCTGTGCACGATCGCCAGCCCGAGACCGACGCCGTCGTGCTCGTCGGTGCGTGTGCGCCGGGTCCCGCGCTGGAAGGGCTCGGTCAGGGTCGGGACCAGCTCGGGGGGAAGCGGGCGGCCGGTGTTCTCGACCAGCAGCACGCTCGCGTAGCGCCGTCGTTCGGTGTGGACGGTGACCGTGCCGTCCGGGACGTTGTGGACGATCGCGTTCTGCACGAGGTTCGTCGCCATGCGCACGAGCAGCGCGGCGGACCCGGCCGTGTGGACCGGCTCGCCCGTGACGCCGAGCGTGATCCGGCGCTGTTCCGCCAGCGGCAACAGCGTTTCGGCGGCTTCTTCGGCGACCAGGGAAAGGTCGACGGGCTCGCGGGTGAAGTGCCGCCGGTCGCTGCGGCTGAGCAGCAGGAGGGCCTCGGTGAGGTCGATCGCCCGCGTGTTCACCGTGCGGAGCCGATCGATGAGCTCACCCCGTTCGTAGGCCGGGTCCCGGCCGGCGACGTCGAGGATGGCCTGCGAAACGGCCAGCGGGGTGCGCAGTTCGTGGGAGGCGTTCGCGGCGAAGCGCTGCTGCTCGCCGACCTGGGATTCGAGTCGTTCGAGCATCGTGTCGAAGACGTCGGCGAGCTCGCGGAACTCGTCGGAGGGGCCGGTCAGGCGGATGCGGTGGGACAGCGACCCGTGCGCAGCCAGCCGGGCGGCGTCCGCGATCCGGGTGAGCGGGGCGAGCATCCGGCCGGCGAGGAGCCAGCCGCCCAGGAGCCCGAACACCAGCAGGAAACCGAGTGCGGTGGCCGCGGAGGGAGCGAACATGCGCGTGAGGAGGTACCGGTTCGGAGCGATCCCGAGCAGGCCCTGGTCGTTGTCCGGCACATAGCGCAGCAGGGACACCTGCACGACGGCGAGCAGCACTCCGCCGGCGAGCATGAGGAACCCGGCGTAGCTGAGGGTGAGTTTCAGTCGCGCGCTGAGCCCGGGGCGCCTGTTCACGAGCGGATCGTAGGCAGCGCGGGATATCGCTGGCATATTGTTTCTCCGTGATCAAGATGAAGACGCCGCGGTGAACGAAATCCCTGACCTCGGTCCCGTGCCCCGGCGCCGCACCGTCGGCGCCGAACTGGTGCGCCGGTTGATCGACGAGCAGTTCCCCCAGTGGGCGGCCCTTCCGGTCCGGCCCGTTTCCCACGGCGGGTGGGACAACTTCACCTTCCACATCGGCGGCGAAATGGTGGCGCGGCTGCCCAGTGCGGCCGAATACGCGTTGGCGGTCGACAAGGAACAGCGGTGGCTGCCGGTGCTCGCGCCCCGGTTGCCGCTGCCCATTCCGGTCCCGCTGGCGAACGGGCGTCCGGGTGCGGACTACCCTTTTCCGTGGTCGGTCTACCCGTGGATCGACGGAGAACCCGCTCGCCCCGACCGGATTTCCGACCCCGTCCGCTTTGCCGTCGACCTGGCCGGATTCCTGGCCGCTTTGCAGGACGTCGAGGCCGCCGACGGGCCTCAGCCGGGAAAGCACAATTGGTTCCGGGGCGCCACCTTGCGCACTTACGAGCCACAGGCGGAGCGCGCGCTCGCGGCGCTGCACGGCCGGATCGACGCCGGCCTGGCCCGCGAGATCTGGACGACCGCGCTGGCGGCGCGCTGGGACGGCCGGGACGTCTGGTTCCACGGTGACGTCGCCGCCGGGAACCTCCTGCTCGCCGGCGGGAACCTGACCGCCGTCATCGACTTCGGGACCTGCGGGGTCGGCGACCCGTCCTGCGACACGGCCATCGCCTGGACGCTGCTGACCGCCGACGGCAGGCGAGCGTTCCGCGAACGCCTGTCCGTCGACGACGAGACGTGGGCGCGCGGACGCGGCTGGGCGCTCTGGAAGACGCTCGTGTCCGCGGCCCGGACCGGCGACGAGGCCGGGGAAGCGCATCGCGTCCTCGGCGAAATCTTCACCGAATACTCGACCGGCCGTTAATCCGTTGTTCCCCCGCCGATCGGTCGGCTACGGTCGGACGGCTCTGATCGATCCGCAAGGGGGCACCATGCGCCAGATCCGCAACACCGCCGAGTCCCACGTACGCGTTGCGGCATCTGGAGTGCTCTTTGTCCGAAACCTCGGTGAACATCGGGATTCTCGCCCACGTCGACGCCGGTAAGACCAGCCTGACCGAGCGGCTGCTGTTCGACACCGGCGCGGTCGGTGCGCTCGGCCGCGTCGACGACGGCAACACCCAAACCGACACCCTCGACATCGAACGGCGTCGCGGCATCACGGTCAGCACCGGTGTGGTCTCCTTCCGGGCCGGCGACCGGACCGTCAACGTCATCGACACACCGGGGCACGCCGATTTCGTCGCCGAGGTCGAGCGGGCGCTCGGCGTGCTCGACGGCGTCGTCCTGGTCGTCTCCGGGTCCGCCGGCGTCCAGGCGAGCACCCGGATCCTCTGGCGCATCCTGCACCGGCTGCGCGTGCCGACGCTGGTGTTCGTCAACAAGCTCGACCAGGCCGGCGCCGACCCGGCCGCGGTGCTCGAAAGCCTGCGGAAGAAACTGTCGCGCGCGATGGTGCCGATGGTGACCGTCGAGGGGGCGGGCGGCGCGGAGATCACCGTGCGCGGCCGGCCGCGGATCGCCGATGACCTTTTCCGCCGTCAGGTGGCGGCCGGCGAGGCGTTTCCGGTGTTCCTCGGCTCGGCCGTGACCGGCGCCGGCGTGCCCGAGCTCGTGACCGCGATCGTGGACCTCCTGCCCACCGCGGTGCCGGGCGCCGAGCTCCGCGCGACCGTGTTCAAGGTCGAGCGCGGCAGCGGCGGCGACCGGATCGCCTACGCCCGCGTGCACGGCGGGACGCTGCAGGTGCGCGACCGGGTGGAGCTCTTCCGGCGGACCGAAGACGGCACGGTCGAGCGGAGCCGGCGGCGGATAACGGCGATGACACTCGCGGGCGCCAAAGTCACCCGTGCGGCCGCGGGAGACCTGGTCCGGCTTTCCGGGCTCGGTGACGTCCGGGTCGACGACCGGCTCGGTTCTCCGGACGGCGTGGCGGACGCCGGGTTGTTCCCGCTGCCCGGGCTCGTTTCGGTCGTCACCGCGCGGCCCGGCGAGGAAACCCGGCTGCACCGGGCGTTGCGGGAGCTGTGCGACCAGGACCCGCTGCTCGGCCTCCGGGCCGACCGCGGCGCCTTGTCGGTCCGGACCTACGGCGAAGTGCAGATCGAAGTGCTCCTCGAGCGGCTGCGCGAAGATTTCGGCCTGGTGGCCCGGTTCGCCCCACCGATCCGGTCGCCACGGTCGGGCTGCGGGTGGCTCCGGGCCGGACCGGCAGCGGCGTCCGGTACGAGCTGGCCGTCGAACGCGGCTCGCTCCCGCGGGCCTTCCACACCGCCATCGAGCAAACGGTGTACCGCGCGGCGGGGTGCGGCCCGCACGGCTGGGAGGTCACCGACTGCGTCGTCACCCTGACCCATTCGGGGTTCCAGCCCCCGCTCAGCACGGCCGGTGGTTTTCGCGAAGTCACCGCGCGGCTGCTCTCGCTGGCGCTCGCGCGGGCGCGGACCCGCGTGTACGAGCCGGTGGACCGGTTCGACCTCGAAGTGCCCGAGCACGCCGCCGGAACGGCGGTGATCGCGTTGGCCAAGCTCGAGGCGGTGTGCGAGCCGCCGGCGGTCGAAGCCGGGGTCGCCCGGCTGCGCGGCACGCTCCCGGCGGCCGCGACGGCGGTTTTCCGGCGCCGGTTGCCGGCCCTCGGCCAGGGGGAAGCCGTCTTCACGGCCGAGCCCGGCGGCTACCGTCCGTGGCGGCCGTAGGGGGCCTCCGGCCGGAGGAGACGTCTGCGTTCGATGGGTGAACGCGCCGGACGCTGTTCGCCTCAATCAGCCGCTTTGTCTGCGTTGGCGATTGACAACCCGGAGCCGGGAAGCGACGGTGTGGACGTGCTCTGGGAACGCTCCCAGAAGCTTCCGCCGTCAGTGTGCACAAGGGAGTGCCGATGTGGGGAAGAGCCGGAAAACGTCCTGCCGTGCTTGCGGTTGCGGGGCTCGCGGTCGCCGCCGGGGTCGTGACGTCGACGACCGCGGTGTCGTCCGCGCGTGAGACGAGCGCCGCGTTCGCCTGCCGCGTCACCTACTCGGCCAACGACTGGGGAAGCGGTTTCAGCCTCGCCGTCGGGATCGCCAACGTCGGCGCCGCGGCGGTCGACGGCTGGACGCTGACCTACTCCTACGCCGGGAACCAGACCCTCCAGCAGGGCTGGATGGGCACGTGGACGCAGTCCGGCAAGCGGGTCACCGTGACCAACGCGAGCTGGAACGGCACCATCCCGGCCGGTGGTTCCGTCAACACCGGCGCGAACTTCTCCTACAGCGGCACCAACACCACGCCCACCGACTTCGCGGTCAACGGCGCCGCGTGCACCGGAACGCCGCCGACCACGGCGACGACCCCGATCACGCTCCCGACGACGCCCACCACGACCACGACCACGACGCCGCCGCCGGGTCCGGCGCCCGCGTTGCACGTTTCGGGCAACAAGCTGCTCACCGCCGACGGGAAGACCTACCGGCTGCTCGGCGTCAACCGGGCCAGCGGCGAGTTCGCCTGCGTGCAGGGCAAGGGCATGTGGGACAGCGGCCCGGTCGACCAGGCGTCGGTCGACGCGATGAAGGCGTGGAACATCCACGCGGTGCGGATCCCGCTCAACGAGGACTGCTGGCTCGGCCTGTCCGG
The DNA here is from genome assembly GCF_042881395.1 of Amycolatopsis sp. NPDC058278. Taxonomy (NCBI): domain Bacteria; kingdom Bacillati; phylum Actinomycetota; class Actinomycetes; order Pseudonocardiales; family Pseudonocardiaceae; genus Amycolatopsis; species Amycolatopsis sp. NPDC058278. Next base: position 52,253 of record NZ_JBHVXZ010000031.1, read on the forward strand.
CTCGCCCAGCGGCGCCCCCTACCAGCAGGCCGTCAAGGACTACGCGAAACTGCTGGTGGCCAACGGGATCAACCCGATCCTGGACCTGCACTGGACGCACGGCCAGTACACCGGGAACTCCTCCGCCTGCACCGACGTCAACGCGACCTGCCAGAAGCCGATGCCCGACCGGCAGTACACGCCGACGTTCTGGAGCCAGGTCGCGACCGCGTTCAAGGGCGACGACGCCGTGGTGTTCGACCTGTTCAACGAGCCCTACCCGGACGCGGCCGGCGGCTGGTCCGACGCGGCCGCCGAGTGGAAGTGCCTGCGTGACGGCGGCACGTGCACGGGGATCGGCTACCCGGTCGCGGGGATGCAGGAACTGGTCGACGCGGTCCGCGCGACCGGGGCCAAGAACGTGGTGATGACCGCAGGGCTCACCTGGACCAACGACCTCACGCAGTGGCTGGCCTACCGGCCCACCGACCCGGCGGGCAATCTGATGGCGTCCTGGCACTCGTACAACTTCAACGCCTGCGTCACGGTGTCCTGCTGGGACAGCCAGATCGGGACGGTCGCGGCCCAGGTCCCGGTGCAGGCCGGGGAGATCGGCCAGAACAGCTGCGGGCACGACTACATCGACCAGGTGGTGGCCTGGCTGGACGCGCACAACCTCGGCTACACGGCCTGGACGTGGAACCCGTGGGGCTGCAGCGGCGGCAACGTGCTGATCGAGGACTACGCCGGCACGCCCACCAAGACCTACGGCGAGGGCTTCCGGGCCCACCTCCTGACCGTCCACCCGTAGCGGCGGTACGCGCGAGCGGGGTGCGGCGGGCGGCGACGCTCGCGGCACCCCGTCGTCCGTGCGAGTCTTCAGGGCGGAAACACCCGCTCGCCTCCACCCGGGAGACTCCATGGGCAAGCTCCTGCTCACCGCGCTGCTGGCGGCCTTCGCGCTGGCGCCGTCGCCGGCCGCCGGCGGGGGCGGTGGCCCGCGGGGCAGTGACCCCTTCGGCCCGGAACTGCGGGCGCGGATCGCGCGGGCGCAGGCCTACGCCGACAGCCGGCCCGGGGTGACCGGGATCGTGCTCCGGGACCGCTGGACCGGCGCCGTCCACCGCAGCCCGGCCGCCGGCACGCTGATCTGGGCCTGCTCGACGCCGAAATTGGCCATGGCCGTCGACCTGCTGCTCCGGGAGGACTCCGGCGCGATCAAGCTGACCGCCGAGGACCGGGACCTGGTGCACCGGATGCTCCATTCCAGTGACGACGCCGCCGCCCACGCGTTGTGGACGCGGTTCGGCGGCGAGGCCGAGTTCGCGCGGCGATTTCCGGCATACGGAATGGCCGACATGCGGTTCAGTGATCGCCACCCGCACCACTGGGGCTGGATCCGCACCACGGCGGACGACCTGGACCGGCTGATCGAATACGTCCTGGCCCTGCCCGCGCGCCACCGCGACTACCTGGTCGGGGAACTGCGCACCGTGGACGCGAACCAGCAATGGGGGGTCTGGGGCGCCGGGTCCGCCGCCCGGCCGGGGAACAAGAACGGCTGGTCGGACGACAACGACGACGGTTCCTGGATCATGAACTCCGTCGGTTTCGCGGGGCCGGGCGAGCGGTACACCCTGGCGTTGATGAACGACACCCGGGTGATCTCCGACGGCGATGCGGTCGGCAAGGAGACCACCACGAAGATCGCCGAAATCCTGTTCGGCGGGTATTTCGGCGCCTGAATTCGCGCCCCATTCAGGGGATTCTTGAAGTGAATGGTGTTTATGGGGGCACCGTGCGTAGCCCGCTGTGAGGTCTGTGTATGCTGCCATTCGCTTGACCGGGTGATCACTCACCCGAATCAGTGGCCGCCGTGGTCGGGATTGGTGATCTCACGCGGCCGTACCGGCGTGGTTCGGTCTCGGATAGGAGATTTATGCAGGTCAGGTCAGCTTTCGTGCGTGGCGGGATCGCGGTGCTCGCCGCGGCCGCCGGTGTCATGGTCAGCGCCCCGTCCGCCCTCGCGGACGGCGCGGCGCGCGGCCGGGTCGACTACGCCACGTCCACCCAGGCCTATCGGGTCAACACCGACCAGGGTGACCCCTTCGCCAAGCTGTTCAGCTTCAAGCTGTCGGACGGCAAGACGCTCAAGCTCTACTGCGTGGAGTTCGGTACCAACGTCCGCGACGACGTCGACATGCTCGAGACGCCCTGGAACAAGTACCCGGACGCCGGCTCGCCGTTCAACAAGAACAGCGCCAAGATCAACTGGGTGCTGCACCACGGCTACCCGGCTCTCGGGCTCGACGCGGTGGCAGCCGAGCTCGCCAAGCAGGGCGTCAAGGTCCACGACGGCCTCTCCGAGTTCGAGGCGATCACCGGGACGCAGGCCGCGGCGTGGCACTTCAGTGACGGCGTGAACCTCGATCTGAAGAAGCCGCTGAAGGAGAGCGACGACGCCAACGCCAACGCCGACGTCTCGGCGCTCTACAGCTACCTCATCGGCGACCAGAACACCGGCATCGGCGCGCAGCCGAAGCCGGCCCTGGACATCGCGGGGCCGAAGACCGAGGGCAAGGCCGGCACCAAGATCGGCCCGTTCCAGGTCGCCACGAACGGTACCGTCACGTCGCTGACCACCGAGCTGCCCGACGGCGTCAAGGTGACCGACGCCGACGGCAAGGAGCTGAAGGTCGCCGACGTCAAGGACGGCAGCAAGCTGTTCCTCGACGTCCCGGCCGGCACCAAGCCGGGCAACGGCTCGTTCTCGCTCAAGGCCACCGGCGAGCTGGACACCGGCCGCCTGTTCGTCGCGGAGAACTACGCGAAGCACCCGGCGCAGTCGCTGATCGTTGCCGACTCGGAGAAGACCGAGGTGGCCGCGAAGGCGACCGCGAGCTGGTCCGAGACGCCCGCTGCCCCGAGCACCACGCCGCCGACCACGCCCGGCGGCGCGCCCTCCGGCGGCGGCGAGCTGGCCAACACCGGTGTCGACGCCGCGGTTCCGTTCGGCATCGGCGGCCTGCTGCTCGGCGGCGGCGCGCTGATGCTGCTGGTCAACCGGCGCCGCAGCCGCGCGTGACGCCGTAACGCAATACCACCGGGCGGGGCTGGTCCACTGTGGACCAGCCCCGTTCTGCTGTCCGGTACCCGACGATCGGATTGCGATTATCGGGGCAAAACCGGCGAATCGCGCGTGGCGCGGCATAAACTTCCGGGCCATGCGCGGTACGACGGTTCCGCCCGGAACGCCCTGCCGGCCCCCGCGGCCGGGGGAGCTGCCGATGCACCGGCTGGAGGTGCCCGCCCCGCACAAGCTCCCGTTCGCCGTCGGCACGTTCGACGCGATCGGGCCGCTGTCCCGCGCGGACTTCCCGCACCGGCACACGTTCCACGAGCTCGTCCACGTCACCGGTGGCACCGGCGCGCACGTCGTCGACACCGCGAGCTGGCCGCTGCGGCCGCCGCACTTCGGCGTCATCGCGCCCGGGCAGGTGCACCAGTGGGCCGGCGTCCGGGGCCTCACCGGGCACGTCGTGCTGTTCACCGACGACTTCCTCCTCGACCACCCCGCCGATCGCGAGCTCCTGCGGCGGCTGAGCGAACGGCCGTGGCTGCACCTGGACGGCCACGCCGACGCGCGCGTCGCGCGGCTGATCGACGACCTGGAGGACGAGTACCGCCGCGGTGGCGAGAGCACCGAGTCGGTGCTGCGGGCGCTGGTGCACGTCCTGGTCGTGCGGGCGGGACGGCTGCTGGGCACGCCGCCGCCCGCACCCGCCGGCGCGGTGGCGGCGGAGTTCGTCCGGCTCACCGGCCGCCCCGGACCGGGGCCGTGGTCGGTGCGCGCGCACGCCGAACGCCTCGGCGTCACCCCCGGCCACCTCACCGAGGCGGTGAAGGCCGCGACCGGCCGCACGGCCGCGCAGCTGCTGCGCGAGGCCCGGACCCGGGAGGCGCAGCGGTTCCTGCTCCGGACGGACCTCACCGTCCGGCAGGTCGCGAGCCGCGTCGGGTTCGCCGACCCGGCCTACTTCTGCCGGTTCTTCCGCCGCGAGACCGGGCTGAGCCCCGGTGACTTCCGGCGCGGCGGGGAGAAGCACCACGACTGACCGATCCAGTCCATCGCCGCCCGCCCGGTGCGCTGCCTACGTTCGAGGGGATCCCCGACCTCCCCACGAGGAGCAGGCATGGACGAAGAGAACAAGCTCAGCCGCAAGACGGTGCTCAAGGTCGCGCTCGCCGCGGGTGTCGCCGCGCCGGTCGCGCTGCTCGGCGGCCCGGCGCTGGCCCGCGCGAACGCCGTCGGCGGCACGGCACCGGAGCTGACGCCGGCGTGCCACGACGACGACGATCCGACGATCGAGCAGACCGAGGGGCCGTACTTCAAGCCGAACTCGCCGGAACGGACCAGCCTCGTCACGCCCGGCACCCAGGGCACCCGGCTGACCGTGACCGGCTACGTCTTCGGGCGGGCCTGCCTGCCGGTCGGCCGCGCGCTGCTGGACTTCTGGCAGGCGGACGTCAACGGCGCCTACGACAACGTCGGCTACACCTTCCGCGGGCACCAGTACACCGACGCCCAGGGCGCGTTCACGCTGTCCACGATCGTGCCGGGCCTCTACCCGGGCCGCACCCGGCACATCCACGTGAAGGTGCAGGCACCCGGCCGGCCGGTGCTGACCACGCAGCTCTACTTCCCCGGCGAGCCGCGCAACAACACCGACACGATCTTCGACGCGCGGCTGCTGATGACCGTGCGGGACAACGGCTCCGCGAAGGAAGCGGCCTTCGACTTCGTGCTCGACGTCCCGCAGACGCCGACGTCGACCCGGCCCACGCCGACCTCGTCCACCCCGCCAGGGGGCACCTCCTGGGCGGTGGGCACCGCGTACGCGGGGGGCGCCCGCGTCACCTACGGCGGCCGCGGTTACGTCTGCCTGCAGGCGCACACCGCGCAGCCCGGCTGGGAACCCCCGGCCGTCCCGGCGCTGTGGCGGGCGGAGTGACGGTTCCCGGCTGATCGGCACCGGCGGGCCCCGGCCGCATCCCGGGGCCCTGCCGGGCCGCGGGCTGCGCACCTTGGGGGTCGACGCCGGCCCGGCGGCCTGCCAGATTGGGGGCCATGACGATTTCCCTCGACGCCTCGGAGTGGGTCCGGCGCTTCCACCCGGCACCGTCCGCGTCGGCGCGGCTCGTGTGCTTCCCGCACGCCGGGGGATCGGCGAGCTACTTCCACTCCGTTTCGGCGGCGCTCGCGCCCGCGGTGGAGGTACTGGCCGTGCAGTACCCCGGCCGGCAGGACCGGCACACCGAAGCCCCGGTGGACGACCTGTTCGTGCTCGCCGACCGGCTGGCGGACGTGCTCGCCCCGGAGATCACCGGGCCGGTGGCCTTCTTCGGCCACAGCATGGGCGCCAGCCTGGCCTTCGAGGTCGCGCGGCGGCTCGAAGCGCGGGGCACGAAGCTGCTCACCCTGTTCGTCTCCGGGCGGCGAGGGCCGTCGGCGCACCGCGACGAGCGGATCCACGAGAAGGACGACGAAGCCCTGCTGGCCGAGGTCAAGCGGCTCGGCGGCACCGACACGGCGGTGCTGGACGACGAAGACCTCCGCAGCCTCGTGCTGCCCGCGCTGCGCAGCGACTACAAGGCCGCCGAGCTCTACCACTACCGGCCAGGGCCCGACGTCGGCTGCCCGATCGTGGCGCTGGTCGGCGACCAGGACCCGAAGGTCACCGAGGCCGAGGCGCGGCAGTGGGCGGAGCGGACGTCGGGGAGCTTCGAGCTCAAGACGTACCCCGGCGGCCACTTCTACCTGAACGACCAAGCGGCGGCGGTCATCCGGCTGATCGCCGGACGGCTCGCCGGTTGAGCGAGCGGGCGGGGAGGTGGCCCCCGCCCGCCCGCCGGCTCAGCAGTACAGGTTGGCGCCGGGGTCGACGCCGAGGATCGACGTGATCTGGCGGTACTTCGAGACGCGGCTCTCGACCTGGGCCGGGTTGCCGCCGTTGCACTCGATGGAGCCGTTGATGCTGCGGATGGTTTCGCCGAAGCCGCGGCCGTTGACCATGGCGTTGTGCGGGGTCATGGTGCCGGGGCCGCTCTGGGTGTTCCAGTACCAGAGCCCGGTCTTCCAGGCGACGGCCGAGTTCTGTTCGACCTGCCAGGGGTTGCCGAGCAGGTCGATGCCGAGCGCGTCACCGGCGGCCTTGTAGTTGAAGTTCCAGCTGAGCTGGATCGGGCCGCGGCCGTAGTAGGCGGACTGGCCGGCGGGGCAGCCGTAGGGCTGGTTCCAGTCGCAGTAGTGCGGGTAGTTGGCGGTGTTCTGCTCGACGATGTAGACGAGACCACCGGTTTCGTGGTTGACGTTGGCGAGGAAGGCCGCGGCTTCCTGCTTCTTCACGGTGTCGCTGCCGGTGGTGGCGAAGCCGGGGTAGGCCGACAGCGCCGCGGTGAGGCCGCTGTAGGTGTAGAAGGAGTTCCGGCCCGGGAAGATCTGGTTGAACTGCGCTTCGCTCACGACGAAGGCGCCCGGGTTGCCGGGATCGGTGCCGCCGCCGCAGCTGAACGGCTCCCAGTACCAGGTGCTGATGACGGGGTCGTAGCCCGGATTGGCGTTCTTGGCGCGGTAGTAGCCGCCGTTGGTGTACCGCACGATCGCGCCGACGTCGTACCACTGGCCGGCCACCCAGTTCGGGTAGCTGCAGGTGGTACCGCCGCCGCCGTCACAGCTGTAGGGCTCCCAGTACCAGGTGCTGATCACCGGGTCGTAGCCCGGGTTGGCGTTCTTGGCGCGGTAGTAGCCACCGTTGGTGTACCGCACGACGGCGCCGACGTCGTACCACTGGCCCGCCACCCAGTTCGGCGCACTGCACGAGGCGGCGGCCGCCTGCGAAGCGTGCCCGGTGACGGCGGGCACGCCGAACACGAGCCCGGCAACGGCGGCAACAGCGGACAGGACCGCGACAAGGCGTCTTCTCAAGACTCGCTCACTCCTTCGGCCACGACAGAACCCGGGCGCGCAGGCGCCCGGTGTCGAAGGTGGGTGTGCTCATCCGGCCGAGACGAACGTGACACCGGTCACTAGAGCAGATTGGTCTAGTCCAGTCAAGGTCGCTCGGGTGCCGCGGGCAAGGGTTGTGCGCGAACGTCCCTTCCCGGGGCGGCGCCTGGAGAACGGGCGGGTCGTGGGGCGGGCGACGCGGCACCGAAGCCGCGTGGCCCGCCCGGCACGTCACCGCGCTTGCGGAATCCTCAGCTGCGCGGCCGGGACGATGTGCAGGATGCGCTGCAACCTCGCCCGGCCCAGCCGGTGGAGCATCTCCCCGAGCTCCTCCGACGCGATGCTCCCCTCGAGGTCGAGCCGCGTCGTCCGGACGACGCGGTCGATCTCCGATGCGGGGAGACGCCCCGCGAACTCCCCGGCCAGCCACACCCCGACCTCATCAACGACGTCGTCCGCCCGGTGGCTCCGTACGGTCATCGCTCTCCTCGTTTCGGATCGCCTTCTTGCCCAGGTCGAAGCCGGGAAATCCCGGTCCGACGCCAGTCCGACGAGCGAGCCGGGGACCCATGACGCCGAATCGGCGAAGTCGGCGGCACAAAAGCGTTCCGTGTTCGCGCGAGTGAAATGCGTGACCACTGCTGTCACTCACATGGGCTGTTCGCCGTCCGAAGTTGTCGGCCGTTCGGGTAGAAAACCGCGGAACTTCGCCGACGGCGCGTCCCGCTCAGGACCCTGGAGACATCGGGACAGTGCGGGCGTTCTTCACGGGACGCGGAACGGAGACGCGATCCATGGGCCGGTACGACCGGACCGACCTCGGGGCGTACAGCCTGGGGTTGCTCGACGCCGCCGAGACGGCCCGGGTGGAGCGGCACCTCTCGGCGTGCCCGGACTGCCGCCAGGAGGTCCGGGAGTTCGAGGCCGTCCGCGGCATGCTGGACCACCTGGTCGACGTCAAGTCCACTTAGGACGCGCCGGGGAACTGCCGGTCTCCGGGGGCACGGGCCGGCCTCAGCGGCAACCGGTCTGACCTGCGCTGAACCCGCGTACCCCTCAGCGGGAGGCGGCGGCCTTGACGGTCCGCAGCACCGGCGCCGTCTCCAGGGTCCGGATGGCGTCCAGTGCCCCGAGCCGGTGGGTCAGGTAGTGGTGCAGGGCGGCCGCGTCCGGGCAAAGCGCCTGCGCGACCAGGTTCGCCGGGCCCGTCGTCGCGGCGACGAGCGCGAGCTCCGGGTGGGTCGCCAGCGTCCGGGCCACCCGGTCCAGCTTGGCCGGCGCCACCGCCATCCAGAGCAGCGCCTGCGTCGTCGCGCCCAGTGGTTCCGGGGCGATCTCCAGGTCGAAGAACATCGTGCCACCCGCTTGGAGGTCGGCCAGGCGGCGCGCGACGGTCGCCGCGGACCACCCGGTCGCCGTCGCCAGCTCGGCCAGGCCCGCGCGGCCGTCGCGCTGCAGGGCCGCCATCAGGGCGTCGTCGTCGGCGGTCAGTGGCTTGCCGGGGCCTGCGTGCACCGGCGTGAGTGCCGCGATCTGGGCCGCGTCGAGGGCGTTCGCCCGGCCGAGCCACGCCGTCGGCCCGCCGAAGTAGCGGTGCAGCAGCTGGTGCGCCGAGACCGCCGTGATGCTCGCCGTGCGCGGGATGTCCCGCAGCAGCAGCGCGTGGTCGCTCGCGGCCGGCGTGTGCACGTTCACGCAGATCTCCGTGCCGCCCGACATCAGCTTGATCCACGCCGTGTCGGCGCGGCGCGCCAGCGCCTGGGCGAGGTCCTGCGCCGTGTGCGGCGTCGCCGTCAGCCGCACCATCCATTCGGCCTGCCCCGCCCGCTGCGGGTCCGGCAGGCCGACGACGCGCAGCGAGGCCTCCGCCCGGAGACGCCGGTAGCGCCGCGCCACCGTCTGCGTCGAGACGCCGAGGACGTCGCCGATCTTCGTGAACGGCGCCCGGCCGTCGAGGTGCAGCGCGTGGATCAGCGCGCGATCGACAGCGTCCAGGATGGTCATATCCCTCATTGAACCGGATTGGAAGGAAGAAATCCGCCAACCAACGCTGACAAGTGGAACGAGTGACGGCCGGGTCGTCAGGGTGGGTGCCGAACGAAAGGAGACACCCTTGCCGACCATCACGCGTCACCGGCGGCGCTGGGCCGCACTGGCGGTACTGCTCGTCGCCGAGGCGATGAACCTGCTCGACGCCACGATCGTGCAGGTCGCCGGCCCGGCCATCCACGCCGACCTGGGCGGCCCGACCGCCGGCATCCCGTGGTTCAGCGCGGCCTACACGCTGCCCTTCGCCGTCTTCCTCATCACCGGCGGCCGGCTCGGTGACATCCTCGGCCGGGCGAAGGTCTTCAAGCTCGGCGTCGCGGGCTTCGTGCTCGCGTCCCTGGTGTGCGCGGCCGCCCCGGCCGCCGGGCCGCTGATCGCGGCCCGCGCGGTGCAGGGCGCGGCGGCCGCGCTGATCATCCCGCAGACCATCGGCCTCATCCGGGCCCTCTTCGACGGCGCCGAACTCGCCAAGGCGCTCGGCACCATCGGGCCGGTCATGGGCCTGTCCGCGGTCACCGGCCCGCTGCTCGGAGGACTGCTGACGCAGGCGGTGTCGTGGCGGGCGGTGTTCCTGGTGAACGTTCCGCTGGGGCTCGCGGTGCTCCTCGCCGCGCGGCTGCTGCGGGAGGATCGCGCCGCCACCCGGCCCCGGCTCGACGTCACCGGCACGCTGCTCGTCGTCGGCGGGGCCGGGCTGCTCGTCTACCCGCTGATCGACCCCGCGGGGATGGATTGGGGCCTGCTCGCGGCCGGGGCCGTGCTGCTGGTCGTGTTCGGCCTCCAGCAGCGCCGCGCGGCCGCGCCGCTGGTCGAGCCGAGCCTGTTCGCCCACCGCGGGTTCCCGGCGGCGCTCGCCGGGTCACTGCTGTTCTTCGCGGTGATGACCGGCCTGATGCAGGTCGTGCCGATGCAGCTCCAGCTCGGCCTCGGCGCCGACGTCCGCACCGCGGGCCTGACGCTGCTGCCGCTCTCGGCGGGGCTCGCGGTGTCGTCGTTCATCGCCGGCGCCCGGCTGGTGCCGAAGTTCGGCTCGCGCGTGATGTTCGCCGGGCTGGCCCTCCTGGTGACCGGGGTCCTCGCCATGGAAGCCGGCGGGGTGGGCGCCTACCCGTGGGCGCTGGCGCTGTGCGGGCTCGGGATGGGGACCTTCACGGTGCCGTTCTTCACCGCCGCCCTGAGCCGGGTCCGGCCGCACGAGACCGGCTCGGCCGCCGGGCTGCTCAACGCCGTGCAGCAGCTCGGCGGCACCCTGGGCGTCGCCCTGCTCGGCGGCCTCTACCTCGGTACCGGCACGGCGGCCGCGGCGCTCGGCCTGGGTGCCGCGCTCGCCGTGGCCGCTGCGGTGGCGGTGGTTCCGCTCAACACTCGCCAGGGGGTCGGGGTGGCGGAGCCCGCCGCCCGGGGCGACGCCCCGGAAACTCAGTAGTCGTCGCGGCCGGTGAACTGCTGCTCCAGCAGTTCGGCCGCGCCGGCGACCAGCTCGAGCGGATCGATGAACTCGTTGATGTCGAGGTTGATCAGCGGCAGCGAGTGCCGGAGCACGACGTGTTCGCCCATCACCGCGATCCCGCCGACCACGATCGCCTCGCCGACCTCGGTCAGCACCTCGAGGAGGTCGACCTCCTCGTGCCGGGCGAACGGCGTGGCGATCTGCACCCAGTCCTCGCGCTGGTCGAGGATCTCGCGGGCGATCACGACGATCTGCGCCCGCTGCTCGGTATCGGGATCGTCACCGAACACCAGGCGGATGCGCAGCTCGTCGGGCTCGTCGCGCACCACCCGGTACGCCTGCCTGATGTAAGCGACCAGATCGCCCCACTCCGCCACGGCTTCTCCGTCCTCGTGCCTGTCCGAGCGCTCAGCGTAGCGATCAGGCGGTGCCGATCCGGTCCAGATCGGCGAGAACGTCGGCGGGCAGTTCGAGATCGGCGGCGGCGAGGTTCTCCCGCAGGTGCCCGGGCGACGACGTCCCGGGGATGAGCAGCATCGACGGCGACCGCTGCAGCAGCCAGGCGAGCGCGACCTGCATCGGCGTGGCACCGAGCCGCGCGGCGCAGTCGTCGAGCAGCCCCGACTGCAGTGGGCTGAACCCGCCGAGCGGGAAGTAGGGCACGAAGGCGATCCCCTCGGCGGCGCACTTGTCGACGAGGTCGTCGTTCTCGCGGTGGGCGAGGTTGTACTGGTTCTGCACGCAGACGACGGGCGCGATCGCCTTCGCTTCGTCGAGCTGCTCGGCGCTGACGTGGCTGACGCCGAGGTGCCGGATCAGCCCCTGCTCGCGCAGTTCGGCGAGCACCCCGAAGGGCTCGGCGAGCGACATCGGCACGGGGTAGTCACCGGCCGCGTTGCTCAGCCGCAGGTTGACGACGTCGAGCGCGTCGACACCGAGGTTGCGCAGGTTGTCGTGCACGGCCTCGGTGAGGTCCGCGGCCGACAGCGCGGGCGGCCAGCCCTTGTCCGCGCTCCGCCGCGCCCCCACCTTCGTCACGATGACGAGCGATTCGGGGTAGGGGTGCAGGGCTTCCTTGATCAGGGCGTTCACGGTGTGGGGGCCGTAGTAGTCACTGGTGTCGAGGTGGGTGACCCCGCGGTCGACGGCTTCCCGCAGCACGGCGACGGCGGTGTCGTGGTCCTTCGGCGGCCCCCACACGCCAGGGCCGGCCAGTTGCATGGCGCCGTAACCCATGCGGGTCACCGAAAGTTCGCCGCCGAGGGTGAAGGTGCCGCCGAGGTTCGCCATGCCGCTCCTTGCTCCGGGTGCCGTCGCGGGAAAGTCTAGCCGCGTTCGGCTTCCCCTTTTTGTCGGTGGTAACCGGTAGCGTGGAAATCGGGGGCTTCTCACGTCGCCACGCTGCTGTTTCCCTTGTGCCACCAGGGAAATCTCCTCCGGAATTCCTTGGCGAGGTTCACCCGATTCAGCGGTGACCTTCGAACTCGTGTTCGGTACCGTCGTTGGTGTGACTGCGACGATTCCTTCCACACAACCGAAAACGCCCCCGCCGGCCGAGAGTTCACCGCTCTTCCATCAGCCGGGCAAGACGATCCCAGGCCGGCGAAGACCCGCCGGGCAAGGACTGCGCGGCCAACCGCGCCATGTCCGGGTTGCCGGCCGCGGCGGATTCCGGCCGCTCGGCGAACCAGTTCCGCGTGCGTTCCGCGAGGCCGGGCAGGCGAGGATCATCCGGCGGCCAGTCGTAAGCAGCGTCGTGCTCGACGCAAAGGGCCCGGAATTCGGCGTCGGCCAACAGATCCCGCTTCTCGGCGATCCACCGGGCGGCGTCCTCGGGCGAGGCGGTCTGCATGAGGATCCAGCCGTCGCGTTCCAGGCGCAGGTGGCGCTCGCTGACCCCGAGCTCGCGCAGGTCGTCCAGGTAGGCGGCCACTTCCGGGGAGACGAAGAGCCGGTCGCCGCCGCGCAGCTGGGCGAGCTGGCCGCGGGTCCGCCGCAGCTGCGCGATGCGCTCCTCGAGGTCGTCGTCGATTTCGGCGATGGCGGTGGCGAGCGTGGCCTCGTCGGCGTCGAGGAGGTCCTTGATCCGGGCCAGCGGCACCCCCGCGGCGGCCAGCGTCCGGATCTTGACCAGGTCGATGGCGTGCTGCGCGGTGTAGCGCCGGTAGCCCGACGAGTCGCGGCCGGGCTCGGCGAGCAGGCCGCGCTCGTGGTAGTGCCGCACGGCTTTGACGGTCACCCCGGCGTAGTCCGCGAGCCGGCCGATCGTGATCATGCGCGCATCCTTCCAGTGCACCGGTCAGACCCGCCGGGTCAGGCGGCCGCCGCCGTTGCGGAAGCGCGCCCGACCGTCGCGGAGGTCGTGGTAGGAGACGAGCAGGAGCCGGAGGTAGCCGTCGAACGTCTCCGGCGGGTAGCCGGCGGGCGCGAAGAGCCCCGGGCGGATCGGCACGTAGCTTTGCGGTGGCGCCGACGTCGTCCCGCCGGCGAACGCGGTGAAAATCCGCTCCTGCGCCTCGTCCGCCGGCTCGTACGTCATCCGTTCTTCAAGCCGGCCGTCGACGGCGCTGACGTCGATGCGGAGCTGGTCGGAGCGGTAGGTGCCCACGTAGGGCGCGAGGTCGACGTCCGGCGCCGGCTCGGTGAGCACGGCAGGCACCGGAACTCCGAGGTGGTCGCGCAGGAGCAGCTGCAGGATCCGGTCCTGCAGCACGATGGCGCCGGGAGTGTTGCCGAAGGCCGTGAAGACCAGGTCGTGCCCGGGCACGACGCACAGGATGGCCACGCCACCGGGCGACGCACCCGACATGGCCAGCACGGTCGTGCCGCCGAACGGGTACCGGACCCAGCCCAGGCCCATCGGCGGGACGTTCGGCGTCGCCATGTCGTGCGACACCCGCTGCATCAGCGCGACCGACCCGGCCGAGAGGACACGGGCACCGGTGGGCGACACCCCGCCCGCGAGGTGGGTGCGCCCGAACGCGAGCAGGTCGGTGACGGTGCCGATCGGCGTGCCACCGGCCGGCCCCCAGGTGTCGGGCAGCATGAACATGTCCGTCGGCCGGGCCGTCATGGTGGCCGGGTCCGGGAAGTGGCCGATCGCGGTACCGCGCAGGATGGCCTGCGCGGCCGAGGTGGCGGAGTCCTTCATGCCGGCGGGCGCGTAGACGTCGCGGGCCAGCAGCTCCGGGAAGCTCACGCCGGTCACCACTTCCAGCAGCCGGCCCGCGACGATCATGCCGCCGTTGGAGTAGCTGAGCTGCTCGCCGGGCTCGAAGAGGGTGCCGCAGCTGTTCGCCAGGCCCGCCACGTACGTCTTCAGGGCGTCGCGGCCCGATGCGCCGGGGAAGTAGAGGTCCGCGTCGATGCCGTTGGTGTGCGAGATCAGGTGCCGGACGAGGATCCGGCCCGCCGCGCCGGGCGTGCGCAGGGCGAATTCCGGGAGGTACTTCACGACCGGCGCGTCGAGGTCCAGGCGCCCGCGTTCGACCTGCTGGAGGACCAGCGTGGTGGTCAGGACCTTGGTCACCGAGCCGAAGAGGAATCCGGTGTCCTCGCGCATCGGGGCCCCGGTGGTGGTGTTCGCGGTGCCGTGGGCCAAGACGACCTGTTCGCCCGCGTGGTGGATGCCGGCGACGAACCCGGGGATGTGGTCGGCTTCGCAGCGGGCGGCGATCTCTTCGCGGATCCGGGCTTCGATGGTGTGCAGGGCGTTCTCGGTCATGCGAACCATCGTCGAACCCTCCCCCTGGGGCAGGGTCAAGCCGGCGGTCCCGGAACTTCAGCAGAGACCCTTGCCCCGGAGCACCCGGGTGACCGACTCCTGCACCCGCGGCTTCGGCAGCTCGCCGGTCTGCACGGCCTTCACCAGCCGGTCCAGCACCTCGTCCACCCGGCCCCCGGAGGACCACAACGCCTCGTCCGCGCCGGCCTGCAGGGCCTTCAGGACCGCTTCCGGCAGCGGGTACTGCGCGGTGATCGCCTTCATCGCCCCGAGGTCGTCCGTCACGACCGGGCCGGTGAACGCGAACTCGCCGCGCAGCAGCTGGTACGCCGCCGGCGAAAGGGACGCCGGGAGGCCGCCGGTCAGATCCGGCACGTCGAGGTGGCCGACCATCACCGCGACCGGGCCGTAGTCGGCCAGGCCGCGGTACGGCACCAGGTCGAGCGCGCGCAGCTTGTCGAGCGGCGGCGTGACCACCGTGCCCTTGTGGGAGTCGCCCGAGCCGTGGCCGTGGCCGGGGAAGTGCTTCAGCACCGGCTGGACACCCCCGTCGCGAAGGCCCTCCGCAAACGCTTTCGCGTACGTCTTCACCCGGGCCGGGTCCGGGCTGAACGACCGGTCGCCGATCACGTCGTCGTCCGGGGCGCCCGTGACGTCGGTGTCCGGGGCGAAGTCCACCGTCACCCCGCGGGCACGCAGCTGGCGGCCTCGCTCGGCGGCCAGCGCGCGGACCTCGGCGGGCGACTTCGTGGCGGCCATCGTCCGGGCCGAGGGCAGGTCGCCGTCGAGGTCGTCGATGCGCTGGACGCGGCCGCCTTCCTCGTCGACCGACACCGCCACCGGCACCCGGGCCACGGCCTGGACCGCGGCCAGGGAACGATCTTTCAACAACGCTGTTGCGTTACCCCCGATGAAGATCCCGCCGACCTGGTGATCGCGGACCAGCGACACCGTGGCCGCCGGGTCGTCGCCGGAGACGCCCACGACGACCAGCTGCGCGACCTGGGCGCGGAGGTCGAGCCCGCCGACCAGCGGGGCGCAGTCGTCCGGCCGATCGAGACGTGAGGTGGGGACGGACGGAGTGGGAGGAGGAGCCGCCGGCGGAGGAACGGCCCGATCGGAGGTCAGCGGCACCGCCAGCCCGGACACGATCCGGGGTTGCAGGCCCGCGACCAGCAGACACCCGGCCACGATGGAGAACGCCACCCCAAGGGCGGCAAGACTTCGGCGGTTCATCGGTCCCTTCACTCGTCGGTGTGTCCCCACGACCGTAGTCGACGGCCAAACTTCACGGCGTGAAGAATGGCCCCACCGTCGTTAGAGAATTCGTGAAGGCGTCCTCAGCAGACTGGCCGGAGTCAGGATTCGTCGTGGGCGGAGGAGGGTTCGATGGACCAGGTGCGAGTGGCGGCGTGGGCGTCCGACCCGATCGCCCTGACCGGGCTGACCAACCACCTGAAGTCCCGCCCGGAGTTGCTGGTCCTCCCGCGCGCCCGCCGGGGTGAAGCGGCGGTGCTGGTGTTCGCCGTCGGGGAGGTCGACCGCGAGGCCGTCGCCGCGCTGCGGGCCGCGTCCGCCGAGTCGCCGGCCGCGATCGTGCTGGTCGCCGGGCACGTCGACCCCGCGCACGTCGGCCTGCTCGCCGACTGCCACGTCTCCGCCGTGCTGCCGCGGACCGCGCTCGATCGGCTGACCGCGAACGTGCTCGCCGCGGCGCGGGGGCGCTCGTCTTCGCTGCGCGAGCAGGTGGAGGCCCTTTCGAACGCGGGCGGCGGGGCGGCACTCACGCCGCGCGAGGTGGATGTGCTTCGCCTGATGGCCGAAGGCTGGGACACTGCCGAGATCGCGGGCAAGCTCTGCTACTCGGAGCGGACCGTGAAGAACGTCATCTACGCCATGACCAACCGGCTCAACCTGCGCAACCGGCCGCACGCGGTCGCGTACGCCGTGCGGGCCGGTGTGATCTGAGGAAGCCTGTTGCGAACGATCGCCCGCCGGACCGCCATCGTGGTCGCCGCGTTGATCCCGCTCGCCGCCTGCACTCCGGGTGACGCCGGGGGGAAGACGAAGCTCACCATCGCCACCTTCGGTGAGTTCGGCTACGCGCCCCTGATCGCCGAGTACGAGAAGCTGCACCCGGACATCACGGTGCAGAACCGCGTCACCGACTTCGACACCCACCACAAGGGGCTCGCGACGCAGCTCGCCACCGGGCACGGCGCCGCCGACGTCGTCGCGATCGAAGAGCAGTACATGCCGCAGTACCGGAAGGCGAAGGACAAGTTCGCCGACCTCGCCGGCTACGGCGCCCGCGAGCTGGAAAAGCAGTGGGTGCCGTGGAAGTGGGCGCAGGGCACCGACGGCGCCTTCGTGCTGGGTCTCGGCACGGACATGGGCAGCCTCGCCCTCTGCTACCGGCGCGATCTGTTCCAGGCGGCGGACCTGCCGACCGACCGCGAAGAGGTCGCGAAGCTGATGCCCGACTGGGACGCCTACGCCGCCACCGCCGAGCGGTTCACCGCCAAGACGCCGAATGTGAAGTTCGCCGACTCCGCCGGGACCGTCTACACGGCGATGCTCAACCAATCGCCGGAAAACTACTTCTCCCAGCGCGACGATTCCTTCATCGCCGACCGCAACCCGAGCGTGCGCACCGCCTTCTTCCTCTCCGGCGGGCTCGCCGCGAAGGGGCAGACCGCGGCGGCGACCACGTTCACCCAGGCGTGGAACGTGGCGATCAAACAGGGTTCCTTCGCCACCGTCGCCTGTCCCGCGTGGATGCTCAGCCAGATCAAGGAAGCCGGCGGGGACGCCAACCGCGGCAAGTGGGACGTCACCACCGTGCCCGGCAAGAGCGGCAACCAGGGCGGTTCGTTCCTGACCGTGCCGAAGCAGGGCGCGCACCAGAAGGAGGCGTACGAGCTCGCCCGCTGGCTGACCGCCCCGGAGCAGCAGAAGAAGCTCTTCCTCTCCGACGGCATCCTGCCCAGCGAGCCCGCGGTGTACGAGGATCCGCAGGTCGTCGCGCACACCGACCCGTACTTCGGTGAAGCGCCGACCGGGCGGATCTTCGCCGCTTCGGCGGATCAGCTGCGCCCGAACTACCGTGGCCTGCGCGATGCCGACGTCCGGCCGGAGTTCGGCCGCGCCCTCGGGCGGATCGAGGAACGGACCGACACCGTCGACCAGGCCTGGGCGAAAGCCGTCCAGCAGGCCCAAGCCGCCCTGAAGTAGCCGCTCGTGCAGCACCGGCTCGCCCGTTGGGACCGCAAGGTCACGCCGCTGCTGTTCGTCGCGCCCTTCTTCGCCCTGTTCGTCGTCTTCGGTGCTTTCCCGCTGCTGTACACGGCGTGGGTTTCGCTGCACGACTGGAACCTGCTCGAAGGCGACCAAGGCGCCTTCGGCGTCGCCAACTACGGCGACCTGCTCACGGATCCGCACTTCTACAACGCGCTGGCCAACACGGTCTCCATCTTCCTGCTGGCCGCGGTCCCGGAGTTCCTGCTGGCCCTGGGCATCGCGGCGCTGCTCGACCGGCCGCTGCGGGCCGCGACCTGGTGGCGCACCGGGGTGCTGCTGCCGAACGTCGTGTCCGTCGTCGCCGTCGGGCTGGTGTTCGGGCAGCTGTTCAGCCGCGACTACGGCGTCGTCAACGAGGTCCTCGGCTGGTTCGGCGTCGCGCCGGTCAACTGGCGGGCGACGACCTGGACGTCGCACTTCGCCGTGGCGAGCATGGTCCTCTGGCGCTGGACCGGCTACAACGCCCTGATCTACCTGGCCGCGATGCAGGCCGTCCCCGGTGACCTGTACGAGGCCGCCGAGCTCGACGGCGCCTCGCGGTGGCGGACGTTCTGGTCGATCACCGTGCCGGGCATCCGGCCCGCGCTGGCCTTCACCGCCATCGCCGGCACGGTCAACGGCCTGCAGCTGTTCGCCGAGCCGCAGCTGTTCGACGCCGGCGGCTCGGCCGGCACCGGTGGCAACGACCGCCAGTTCCAGACGCTGGTCATGTACCTGTACGAAAAGGGGTTCACGCACCTCGATGCCGGCTACGCGGCCGCGCTGACCTGGGTGATGTTCGTGATCTGCGCGCTGTTCGCGCTGGTCAACTACCGGCTGGTGCGCCGGTTCGTGAGGTCGGCGTGACGGCACGGCGCCGGCCGGGCGGCTGGGTGTACGCGGTGCTGACCGGGGTGCTCGGCGCCTCCGTCTTCCCGCTGTACTGGTCGTTCGTCGTGGCCACGCGCGACAACGCGGCGATCGGGGAGACGTCGCCGCTGCTGGTGCCGGGCGGGAACCTGGCCGGGAACGTGCGGCGCGTGTTCGACACCGTCGACTTCTGGGCGGCCATCGGGAACTCGCTGATCGTTTCGGGCACCGTCATGGTGGCCAACGTCGTGCTGGCGAGCCTCGCCGGGTTCGCCTTCGCCCGGCTCCAGTTCCGCGGCCGCAACACGCTGTTCCTGCTGGTCGTCGGCTCGGCGATGGTGCCGGCGCAGCTCGGGGTCATCCCGCTGTACCTCGTCGTCGGCGACCTCGGCTGGTACGGGCGGCTCGAAGCGGTGATCGTGCCCGCGCTGGTCAGCGCCTTCAGCGTGTTCTGGATGCGCCAGGCGTGTGAGAACGCGATCACCGCGGACCTCGTCGACGCCGCGACCGTCGACGGCTGTTCGATCCTGCGCACCTACTGGCACGTGGCCGTGCCGGCCCTGCGCGCGCCGGCCGCGGTGCTCGCGATGCTGACGTTCATGGCCACCTGGAACGACTACTTCTGGCCGCTGGTGGTCCTCGACCCCAACGAGACGCCGACCGTGCAGGTCGCGCTGTCGCAGCTGGCCAGCGGCTACTACACCGACTACGCGCTGATGCTCACCGGCGCGACCGTGGCCGTCGTGCCGGTCATCGCGTTGTTCCTGCTGCTGGGCCGCCACATCGTGCGGGGCATCCTGAAAGGGGCACCGGTATGACCTTCCCGACGGGCTTCCTGTGGGGCGCGGCGACCGCGTCCTACCAGGTCGAGGGCGCGGTGTCCGAGGGCGGCCGCGGACCGTCCATCTGGGACACCTTCGCGGCCACCGAAGGCAAGGTGCTCGGCGGCGCGACCGGCGCCGTCGCCTGCGACCACTACCACCGCTACCCCGAGGACGTCGGGCTGCTCGCCGACCTGGGGCTGAACGCCTACCGGTTCTCGGTCGCGTGGCCGCGGGTGATGCCGGACGGCCGGACGACGTCGGCGGCCGGGCTCGCCTTCTACGACCGGCTGGTCGACGAACTGCTGAGCCGTGGCGTCGTGCCGGTGGTGACGCTCTACCACTGGGACCTGCCGCAGGCACTCGAAGACGCGGGCGGCTGGCCGGAGCGTGACACGGCTGCGCGGTTCGCCGACTACGCCGCGGTCGTGCACGCCGCGCTCGGCGACCGCGTGCACCAGTGGACGACGGTCAACGAGCCGTTCTGCGCGGCGTTCCTCGGCTACGGCAGCGGCGTGCACGCGCCCGGTGTCCAGGACTACGACACGGCGCTGGTCGCGGCCCACCACCTGCTGCTCGGCCACGGCCTGGCGACGCGCGCACTCACCGCGCAGGCCCGGCCGGGCCACAAGTTCTCGCTGGCGCTGAACTTCGCCCCGGCGATCCCGGACGGTGACACCCCGGCCCACCTCGAAGCGGCCCGGAAGTTCGACGGCATCCACAACCGGTTCTTCCTCGACCCGGTGCTGGGCCGGGGCTACCCGGAGGACGTCCTGGCCGACGTCGAGCACCACGGCGGCCGCTTCGCCGCGGCCGTCCGCGACGGTGACACCGGCCTCATCGCCGCCCCGATCGACTGGCTGGGCGTGAACTACTACGCCCCGGCGCGCGTCACCCCGCTCGCCGACCCGCACGCGCCCGGCAACTGCCCGCTGCCGGCGTTGCGCGGCTTGGACGTCCTGCCCGCACCGCCGCCGCTGACGGCCTTCGGCTGGGAACAGGCGCCGGCTGCCCTGACCGGCCTGCTGCGCTGGATCGACACCCGGTCCGGCGGGCTCCCGCTGGTGGTGGCCGAAAACGGGGCGTCCTTTGTGGACCGGGTGGTCGACGGCCGGGTGTTCGACGCGGCGCGGGTGAACTACTTCATGGAGCACCTCGGCGCGGTCCACGACGCCCTTCGCGCCGGTGTCGACGTCCGCGGCTACTTCGCCTGGTCACTCCTGGACAACTTCGAATGGGCGATGGGCTACACGCAACGGTTCGGCCTGGTGCACGTCGACTTCGAGACGCAACGGCGGACGGTCAAGGAATCGGGCCGCTTCCTCGGCCGGGTCGCCAAGGCCAACGCGCTAGGTGCGCCGGCGGAAGGCGTCGGCGACACCCGAGCGTGACGGCGTCTCCAGCTTGCCCAGCAGCCGCGCCACGTGCGCCTGGACCGTCCGGCGCGGCAGGGACAGCGCGGCCGCGATGTCCGGGTTGGACCGGCCCTCCGCGACGAGGCCGGCGATGCGGACCTCGATCGGCGTCAGCGACTCCCAGCCGTGGCCGGGCCGGATCGGGGAGAACAGCGCGCCCCGGCGGACGCCGAGGCGGCGCAGCCGGGTCTCCGCGCGCCGCAGGTCCCAGCGCGCCGCCAACGCCGTGTACAGCTCGGCCGCCTCCTCGAACGCCGCGTGCGCCGCGTCGAGGCGGCCCGCGCGGGCCAGCAGCACGGCCGCGTCCTCCAGCGCCGAGGCGAGCTCCGGGCGGCGGCCGACCGCGCGGAAGTGCTCGGCCGTGGCCAGCACCGGTGCCGGGTCCTCCTCGATCAGCCCGCGGCACCACGACGCCGCCGCGTGCGCCCGCGCCGGACGTCGCTCCTTCGCCGCTTCCTCGGCGCACACCGCCAACGCCCGGCGGGCGCGGCCGACGTCGTCCTGCTCCATCGCCAGCCGCACGAACGCCGGCAGCCACTGGTGCCGCAGCATCATCGCCGCGTACGTCGGGTTCAGGATCGGCTCGAGGACGGACAGCGCGCGGACCCGGTCGCCGCGCTGCTCGGCCGCCAGTGCGTCGGCGACCAGCAGGAAGTCGAAGCTTTCGCGCTCGGCGCCGGTCGCCGGGGCGTACTCCTCCGCCGCGTCGAGGTGGGCCGCGGCCTGGGCCCGGTCGTCCCGGCGGCCGGCGATCAGCGCCGCGACGCCGTGCAGCAGCAGTGCCGCCGGACCCGGCTCGCGCAGGCCGTAGAACGTGATCGCCGGGCCGTCCTCGATGACCGTGTCCAGTTCGACCAGCGCCTCGTCCCAGCGGCCTTCCCAGTACCGGTGCACCGCGGCGGACACCTGCAGCCCGACCGGCAGCGCGTGCCGCGCGGCGACTTCGCCGGCCGCACGCAGGGCGTCGCCCGCTTCGGCAAGGCGGTCGAGGTTCTGCAGCGTGAACACGCGGTTGTCGAGCAGGTCGAGGTGCAGGTCGGCGAGCTCGTGCTCGTCGCCGACGGCCTCGATCGCCGCGTCGATGTGGGTGAGCGCGCGGTCGTGCTCGCGGCGCACCGAATCGACCAGCCACAACGACTGCAGCGCGTGCGCGGTCAGGTAGCGGTCGCCGCCGGCGAGCGCTTTCGTCTCGTGCGCCGTCTGCTCCGCGGCGTCCAAATCGGACAGGCTGCCGCGCCGGAAGTTGGCCAGCAGCTGCCGGTGCTTGACCCGCCAGAGCTCCGGCACGGCCGGGTCGTCGACCCACGCGGCGAGCGTCGCGACGGCGCCTTCGGTGTCGCCGCGGCGGTGCCGCATCGCCGCGAGCACGTGCCGCATCTCCTCGACGGCCTCCGGCTCGGTGGCGACGTCGAGTGCTTGCCGTGCCAGTGCTTCCGGGTTGCGTTCCAGCCGGAACAGCACCTTGACCAGCGCGACCAGCAGCGTCTCCCGGCGCGGATCGGTGGCGGAGCACGCGGCCAGCGCGCGTTCCAGCAGCTCGACGGCGATCAGCGGGGCCCTGGTCGAGACGATCGCGTGGTGCGCGGCGAGCCAGTCCAGCACCCATTCGTCCACCGCGGCCGGTGCCGCCACCAGCTGCTCGGCGACGCGCTTCACCGGCGCGCCGATGCCGGCGAGGGCCTCGGCGGCCTGCCGGTGCAGCGCCGCCCGCGTCCCGGCCAGCAGCCGGTCGTACAGCGCCTGGCGCAGCAGGGGGTGCCGGAACGCCAGCTGCGTCCCGGTGTCGATCAGGACGTTCGCCGCGACGGCTTCTTCCAGCGGCGCCAGCAGGTCGGACGGCCGGGTGCCCAGCACCGCGGCGACGTCGCCGACGGCGAATTCCATGCCCAGGAGCGCGCCCCAGCGCAGGACTTCCTGTGTCCGCGCGGTCAGGAAGTCCAGCCGCCGATCGACCGCGGCGACCAGCGACCGCGGGGCCTCGAACTCCGCCGGGTCGTCGACGTCGGCCTGGCCGTCGCTCACCGCCACCGCGCCCGCCCGGCGCAGGACGTCGACCATTTCCTTGACGTACAAGGGGTTTCCCGCACCACGGGCGGCCAGCTCGCGCAGGCCCGGCCCGGGTGGCGCCCCGAGCTGGTCCTCGATCAGCCTGCCGACGTCTTCGCCGGTCAGCGGCCCGAGGTCGAGGACGACCCCGTCCCGGGCCTGGACGCCGCGGCGCAACTGGGCGAGTTCGGCGCGGTCCGGTGCCGGGCGAGTGGCGGCCACCAGCAGCAGCGGCAGCTGCCGGGTCGCGGCGCAGAGCCGGTGCCAGACCAGCACGGAAGCTTCGTCGGCCCACTGCAGGTCGTCGAGCACCAGGACCTGCGGCGACTCCGCGCACAGCTCGTCGACCAGCGCCAGCAGCCGGTCGACGGCGCCGAGCACCGGGTCGGCCGGCCCCCAGCTGCGCCGCGCCGGGCCCTCGCCCGCGAGCTCTTTCGCCACCCGTGCGCGCCGCGGGTCCGGCGAGTGCGCGTCGATCGCCAGGCACTCCAGCACGACCTGCAGCGGAAAGCGGGTGCTCAGCTCGTCGGCGGCCGCCCAGAGCCGCTGGAAGCCGGGGCCGTCCGGCAGCGAGCTGGCGAGCAGCTCGGACTTGCCGATCCCCGCGTCCCCTTCGATCCAGACGGCCCGGCCGCGCCCGGCCCGGACATCGGCGACGAGCTCGGCGAGCCGCGCGGTCTCGGTTTCCCGGCCGAACAGCCGGTGCCCGCTGATCACGACCGGCGCCGCGGGCGCGTCGAGGGCCGGGTCCTGGGCGAGGATCTGCCGCTGGAGCCGCTGCAGGGCGGCCCCGGGTTCGACGCCGAGTTCCGCGACGAGCGTGGCGCGGGCGTCGCGGAAGACGTCGAGCGCATCGGCGGGCCGTCCGCTGCGGTAGAGGGCGAGCATGAGCGATTCCCGCAGCGACTCCCGCAGGGGGTGTTCGCCGGCCAGCACGGCCAGCTCCGGCGCGAGGTCGAGGTGCCCGCCGAGGGCGAGCACGGCTTCGGCGCGCCGTTCGAGCGTGTTCAGCCGGAGTTCGGCGAGGTATTCGCGGTGCCGCTCGGCGAACCCGCCGGGGACCCCGGAAAGGGCCTCGCCCTGCCAGAGCGCGAGAGCCTCGTCCAGTTCGGTGACGGCGGCCCGCGGATCACCCTGCTCGAGGTGCCGCTGCGCGCGTGCGCGGTGCCGTTCGAACAGGGCCGCGTCGAGCGCGTCTTCGCCGAGGACCAGGGAGTAACCGGCGGGATCGGAGACGAGGACGCTGGCCGCCGACCAGCGCGACCGGTCCGGTTCGAGGGCCCGGCGGAGCCCGGAGACGTAGGTGTGGACGCTGCCTTCGACGCTCGCGGGTGCGGAATCGCCCCACACCCCGGCGATCAGTTCGGCCCGCGGAACCGGCCGGCCGGCATTGACCGCGAGCACCGCGAAGATGGCGCGCTGACGGGCGGGGCCGAGGCCGATCTCGGCGGCCCCGCGCCAGGCCCGCAGCGGGCCGAGCACGCCCACCCGCAGGCCGGTGTCCGCATCCCCTGGCATGTCGTTGCCGTCCCCTCTGGGACTTGCGCCCCAGACCCCTTCCCCCAGGGACATCTCGGTACCGGCTACTCCGGTGATCTTACCGACGCGGCAACCCCTCCCGAGGTTGCGCGGTCACTCGCCCGCGACGGCCCGCGGCCTCGCCGCGGGGGCCCGGCGGATGCCGAACGGGCCCATCCGGGCCTCCGCGCGCCGCACGTCCCACGCCGCGCCCATCTCGGTGTACGCCGTCAAGGCGGCCCGAAACGTCGTACGCGCCGCCGTCAGCTCGCCCGACTCCGCCAGCAGGATCGCCGCGTCCTCGTTGGCTTTCGCGTGCTTGAGGAGCCGGCCGGCCGCGCGGTAGTGCCCGGCCGCCGTGAGGACCGGCCCGGGATCGCCGGTCGCCAGGCCGCGGCCGTGCGCGGCCGCCGCCGCGTGGGCGGGTGGGACCTCCCCGTCGGGCTCGAGCAGGCGCACCGCCTCTTGCACCCGCGGCCGGTCGCCGAGCGACAAGGCGAGCCGCACCAAATCGGGGAGCCACTGGTAGCGGGCCGCCGGCGGGTGGTCGTCCTCCAGCAGCGGCAGCAGCGCCGCCAGGGCCGCCTCCGGCCGGCCCTCCTGCTCCGCCAGCAGGGCGCGTGCCGCGAGCAGGAAGTCTCCGCCGTCCGGCTCCAGGCCCGGTGGCCACTGCCGGCGGTCGGCCGCGTCCAGGTGCGTGCGCGCCTGACCCGGTTCGCCGCGGTGCCCGGCGATCAGCGCGCCGACGCCGTGGACCAGCAGGGCCGAGCCCGGGCTGCGCAGGACGTAGGACGCCGTCTCGGCGCCGTCGCGGATCACCGCGTCCAGCTCGGCCAGCGCCGCCGGCCAGCGGCCCAGCCAGTAGTAGTGCACCGCGCCGGCCAGGTGCATCTCGCCCGGCACCGCACGGGTCGCGGCGATCCGGCGGGCGGCGTCGAGCGGCTCGGCGGCGTCGTCGAGGCTGTCGAGGTTCGGCACGGCGAGTGCCGCGTCGTCCAGCGGATGCAGCCCGGCCGGTGCCAGCGCCGTCTCTTCGCCGAGTTTCTCCAGCGTGGCCAGCAGCGCCTCGTGCCGGCCGCGCCACATCTCCGGGACGTCGGTGTCGTCGAGGGTGCGCTTCAGCTCGGCGGTCGCCTCGGAGAAGTCGCCGCGGCGGTAGTAGACGTAGGCCAGGATCCAGCGCATTTCGGCCGCGCGCCTGCTGTCGGACGTCCGCGCGACGACCGAGCGGGCCTCGGCTTCGGGCTCCCGGCCGAGCCAGAACAGCAGCCGGGCCAGGGTCGCGGTCAGCGTCTCCCGCGCGTCCGGCGGCAGCGTGCCCTGGGTGACGGCGTGGCGCAGCAGGTCGACCGCGACCCGCGGGGTCTCGGTGGCGACCGTCCCGATGTGCTCCAGCAGCCACCCGGTGACCCACGGGTCCACCTGCGCGGGTGCGGCGGCGAGCTGCTCGGCGACGCGTTCGGCGGGCGCGCCCGCGGCGGCGAAGGCCTCGGCCAGCTGCCGGTGCAGCGCGACCCGCATCGCGGCGGGCGTCTTTTCGTAGAGCACCCGGCGCACCAGCGGGTGCCGGAAGGCCAGCCGGTCGCCCGATTCGACGAGCACCCCGGACGTGATCGCCTCGTCGACCGCGCCGACCAGCGCCGTCGGCGGCCGCTCGGTGGCGACGGCGATGTCCGCCAGCGAGAACTCGTGCCCCAGCAGCGCGGCCCAGCGCAGGGTGTCGCGGGCCCCGCTGGAGAGGAAGCTCAGGTACAGCGTGATCCGCGAGCCCAGCGGCGGCGGGATCGTCTGGCACGAATTGCCGTCCAGGTGCGCGTGGACGCCGTCGAGCACGATCATCGACTGGGCGAGCAGCGTCTCGACGATTTCCCGGACGTAGCGCGGGTTCCCGGCCGCGTAGGAGACGAGCAGCTGCAGCCCGGGCCCGGGTGGCGCGCCGGCCAGCTCGGTGGCCAGCTCGCGCGTGGCGTCCTCGGCCAGCGGCGGCAGGACCAGGACGGTGATGTCATCGTTGTCAAGCTCAGCCCGCAGGTCGTCCAGCGCGGCCGGCCGTGGCACCGGACGGCAGGCGCCGACGAGCAGCAGCGGCAGCTGCCGCGTCTCCCGGCTCAGGTAGCGCCAGACGCGCAGCGTGGTGTCGTCGGCCCACTGCAGGTCGTCGACCACGAGCACGAGCGGTGCCTCCGCGCACAGCTCGCGGACCAGCCCGAGCACGTCGTCGACGGGATCCTCGCCGGACTGCCCGGCGAGCCGCCCGGCCAGTGCGGCGCGGCGCTCGTCGGTGGCGCGCGGGTGCACGCCGAGCGCGTCGAGCAGCGGCCGCAGGGAGAACCGCTGGTCCAGCGCGTCCGCGGCGGCGAAGGCCGGCTGAAAATCGCGCGCCGCGTCGAGGACTTCGGCGAGCAGTGCGGTCCGGCCGCTGCCCGGCTCGCCTTCCAGCCACACCGAGCGCCCCACCCCGGCACCGAGGCCGGCGACGGCTTCGTGCAGCCGGTCGAGTTCGGCCTCCCGGCCGACGAAGATCTCCGCCCGCTCCGGCAGCGCCGCGGCCGGCACCCGCGCGGGTCGCGGCGGCGGGGGCTTCGGTTCCGGGGCTGCGGCGGGTTTCTCCAGCAGTTCGTCGTGCAGCCGCCGCAGGGCCGGCCCGGGTTCGGTGCCCGACGACTCGACGAGCCGGTCGCGGATGTCGGCGTAGACCGCGATCGCCTCGGTCCGCCGTCCGGCCCGGACCAGGGCTCGCATGAGCAGTCCGCGCAACGTCTCGCGGAACGGGTGTTCGCGGGTCAGTGCGGTCAGTTCGGCGACGAGTTCGGTGTGCCCGCCCGATTCCAGCACGACCTCGGCGCGCCGCTCGGTGGTCGCGAGCCGCACCTCGGTGAGCCGGGCGCGCTGGGCGGCGGCGAACGGCCCGGGCAGGCCGGACAGCGGAACGCCCTGCCAGAGCCCCAAAGCTTCGTCGAAGGCCTCGCGCGCACCGCGGAGATCGCCCGCCGCGTGCCGGCGCTGCGCCTGCTCGCGCAGGGCTTCGAACCGGTGGACGTCGATCGCTTCGGCGTCGAGGCGCAGCGAATAGCCGGAACCGATCGACGCGAGCAGCTGCGGGCCCTCGCCCTTGACCCGGCCGGGTTCGAGCGCGCGCCGCAGCCCGGAGACGTAGGTGTAGATGGAGCCCTGCGCGCTCTGCGGCGGCGCCTCGCCCCAGACGGCGTCGATCAGCTCCTCGCGCGAAACCGTGCGGTTCGGGTACATCGCCAGTGCGGCGAGGACCGTACGGCGGTGCGCGGAGCCGAGGTCGAGCTCCGTGTCGCCCTGCCAGGCCTTCAGGGGGCCCAGCAGCTGGAGTCGCAATGGCGCGGTTGGGGGGTCCAGGGGGGCTCGCCCCCCGGCCGGGGTCTGGGGCTCGGCCCCAGAGGGAGGCAGTGCGGAGCCGTCCGCGGCCGACATCGGTCTCCCTTCGTGCGCGACGAATCGTCACGCGCCGGATGCCTGCCGTGAGCATACGCGGACGCCGTGAACCGGCAGGCAAGGATGGCGGACATTCGGGCAACGGCACCCGGGTGGGGTTCCGCGCCGCCCCCGCGTGCGCCACGCTCGGGGAGCCGGAGAGGAGCGCGGATGCCGACCGAAGACATGCAGCGGGCCGCCGCCTGCTTCGCGTCCGCCCTCGAAGGCGCCCGTTCCCGCCTGCGCGACGTCAACAGTGAGATGGCGATGGTGCAGGCGTCCTGGCGCGGTGAGGCATCGGTGCGGTTCGGCCAGGCGATGAGCGACTGGGAGCAGGAGTTCGACGTGATCCTGTCGCGGCTGGCGGAGCTGCTGGAGGCGACCGGCGGCCCGATGCCGCGGCCGCGCCTGCCGTGACGCGGCTCGACTTCAGCTTCGCCGATCTGGTGCTGGACCGGATGGGCGCGATCACCGGGGAGCTCGGCGAGCTGCTGGCCGACCTGGAGGCCCGGGTCGAGCCGGAGCTGGCCGGCTGGACTCCGGAGGCGCGGGAGGAGTACTGGCGCGCCCAGCGCGACTGGGCCCGCGCGGCCGAGCGGATGCCCGGGTGCCTCGAGCGGGCGCGGGCGGCGTTCGGGGAGCTGTCTTCACGCGCGTGAAGACGGAATAGGGAAGGCGTGAAGACACGCCGTCCACACTGCCCCCATGAAGCCCGTCGAAGTGAGCGTCCTCGCCTCGGACCCGATCACGCACGCCGGCGCGGTGAGCCTGCTGGACAACCATCCCGACGTCCGGCTGACCGACCTCGTGCCGGACGTGCTGCTGGTGATGGAGGACCACGTCACCGAGACCGTGCTCGGCGAGATCCGGGCGGCCAAGGCGTCCCACGTCGTGCTGGTCGTCGAGCACTTCCGCGAAAGCGACTTGATGGCGGCGCTGGAATGCGGCGTGGTGGCGATCCTGCCGCGCCGCGAGACGGGCGGCGCCGAGCTGGTCACGGCGGTGCTCGCCGCGGGCGACGGCACGGCCAACCTGCCGCCGCGGCTGCAGGGCGCGCTGCTCGCGGAGGTGCAGCGGATGCGCAAGGACGTCCTGGAGCCGAACGGGCTGACGCTGTCGGGGCTCGCGGCCCGCGAGTGCGATGTGCTGCGGCTGGTCGCCGAGGGGTTCGGCACCGAGGAGATCGCCGCGAAGCTGTGCTACTCGGAGCGGACCGTGAAGAACGTCCTCTACGGCCTGATGACGCGCTGCGGCCTGAACAACCGCGCCCACGCCGTCGCCTACGCCCTGCGAGCCGGCGCCATCTGAGACGTTCTCTTTGCCACTGTCACCTTTTCGGGGCTAGTGTCCCGATCATGGCGCTCACGGCAGTGGAGATCGCGGCCTCCGTCCGGGCTGGGAAGCTCGATCCGGTGCGGGTCACCGAGGAGACCCTCGACCGCATCGCCGCGGCGGACGGCGTCATCGGCGCCTTCCGGCGGGTACGCGCGGAGGAGGCACTGAAGGAAGCCGCGGAGGTCGCCGCGCGGCCCGATCTCGCGTCGCTGCCGCTGGCCGGGGTGCCGGTCGCCGTCAAAGACGTCACGGAGGTGGCCGGCGAGTACGCGTCGCACGGCTCGCCGGCGGGATCGTCCGCGCGGGCCGGCGCGGACGGCGTGATCGTGGCGCGGCTGCGCGCGGCGGGCGCGGTGATCGTGGGGCTGACGCGGGTGCCGGAGCTGTGCATCTGGCCGATGAGCGACACCCCGGACGGCATCGCCCGCAACCCCTGGGACCCGACGTACGCCGCGGGCGGATCGTCGGGCGGCAGCGCGGCGGCGGTGGCGGCCGGCCTGGTCCCGCTGGCCCACGGTACGGACGGCATGGGCTCGGTCCGCCTCCCGGCGGCGATGTGCGGCCTGGTGGGGTTGAAGCCGGGCGCGGACCTGCTGGCCGAGGGCGGCTGGTTCGGCATGTCGGTGCACGGCCCCCTGGCCACGACGGTCGCCGACACGGCGTTGCTGCTTTCGGTGCTGGCTTCCGCTCCCGAGCTGGCTTCGGTGCCTTCGCCGTCTCCGGTCCGCATCGGCGTGTCGACGACGGTGCCGCTGCTGCGCACCCCGGTCCCGAAGGAGCTGGTGGCGGCGGTCTCGACGGCGGCGGGCCACCTGGCGGCGGCCGGTCACGCGATCGCCCCGGCGGCACCGCGCTACCCGGCGACGATGGTCCTGGGCATGACGGCCCGCTGGCTCGCGGGTCCGGCGGTCCAGGCGCGCGCCTTCGACGTGGCGCGGTTGCAGCGCCGGACCCGGGCCCACATCCGCGCGGGCCGGCTGGTCGAGCGGGCGGGACTCCTCCGGGACGGCACGCGTGACCGATGGGTTTCCCGGGCGGAGGAGTTCTTCGCGTCGCACGAGGTGCTGCTGACGCCGACGCTGTCGCACTGGCCGGTGAAGGCGGGACGCTGGCACGAGCGCGGCTGGCTGGCGAACGTGCTGCCGTCGACGCGGTTGGCGGGTTTCACGGGCCAGTGGAACTTCGCGGGCTACCCGGCGATCACGGTCCCGGCGGGCCGGTCGGCGGTGCCGGGCCTGCCGACTTCGGTGCAGCTGGTGGCGCGGCCGGGAGGGGAGTCGCTGCTGCTGGGCTTGGCGGCCCAGCTGGAAGTGGCGAACCCCTGGTCCCGGACAGCGCGCAACTGAAAAGCCGCATTCGAAGACCCTCGGTCTCCGAATGCGGCCACCACGACCTGGGAAAGCTCAGGAGCCCGGCTTGCTGCCCGTCGGCGAGAGCGGCTTCGCGCCGTTGCCGTTCGCCGGCTTGGTCGCCGGGCCGTTCGAGTTCGCCGGCTTGGCCGCCTGCGGTGCCGGCTTCGGGACCGCGGCCGGCTTGGGGGCCGGCTTCGGCGCCGCCGACTTCGGAACGGCCGGCTGCACCACCGGAACGACCGGCGCCGCCGGTGTGGTCGCCGACTCCGAGTCGCCACCGACCAGCCTTGACGCCTGCGGGATCACCGCTTCCTCCGGCAGCGTCGCCAGCTGCGTCTCGCTCCGGTTCAGGATGTCCTCCGCCATCGCCAGGCTCTTGCGCGCCTGCTCGCGGATCTCCGCCAGCCGCTCGACCTTCCGGTTCGCCACCGTCGTCCGCTGGGCCGCCTGCGTGGTCGCCTCGTCGAGCCGCCGCTTGGCCTCGGCGGTCGCTTCGTCGAGCCGTCGCTTCGCCTCCGCCGTCGCTTCCGCGAGCCGGCGCTCCGCCTGGTTCTTGCTCGCCGTGCGCTGGTCGGCGACGTGCTTCTCCAGCGCCGCCTTCTGGGCCGCCTGGGACGCCTCGAACTCGCGCTCGAGCTTCCGGCGCTTCCGCTCGGCCTCGTTGTCCAGCAGCTCGCGCCGCTGGGCCGCCTCGACCGTCAGCCGCTGGACCTCGGCGCGCGTCTCCGCCAGCGCGCTCTCGTGCTCCGTGTGCAGCAGGTCGGCCTGCTTGTCCAGCTCCTCGACCAGCCTCGTGTAGCGCTCGCGCAGCTTCGTCGACGCCTCCGTCGAGGAGGCCCACGTCTTCTCCGCGGCCACCTCGGCGCGCTTGATGATCTCGTCGGCGCGCGCCTGCGCGAGCGTCACCGTGCGCTGCATCCGCTCGTCGAGGTCCTCGAGCCGCTCCGGCGGCTTCTTAAGCTCCTCGACGCGGGCTTCCAGCACCGCGACCTGCTGCCGGACGGACTCGACCTCGCGGGTCGCGGCGGCGGCCTGCGCCGCCGCGGCGTCGCGTTCGCTGAGCACCCGGCGCAGCTGGGCCTCGATGTGGTCGAGGTACTGCCGGACCTCGTTGCGGTCGAAGCCGTGCCAGGCCTGGGTGTATTCACGACGGAGGGGAAGGAGGCCGTTGAGGGCGGTTGCGGCGGGGTCGCGCTCAGGAACCATGGGCCCGACCGTACCCGGGCACCCGCCGCCTCCGCCTTCCGGCTTGACGAATCACCAACACGTGTCGCCGTGTCGCCGGAACGGCCTCACCCCGGAAACGCAGTGTCACCAGTGGAAGTCACCAGTGGAAACCGCGCGAAAGCCGGGCCAGCGCCATCGCCGCGCGCGAGAGGTGTTTCTCGCCACGTCCGATCTTGAGTTCGCCCGAACCGCCCGCCGCGGTCGAATCCGGGAAGATCCGGAAACCCTGGTACGCGATCGCGTCGGTGAGCCCCGGCGTGAGCGTGTAGGCCAGCCCGATCGCCTGCCCGGCCGGGGTGCCGATGTGCTTGGGCCGCTCGACGAGCGCCGTCATCACCATGTCCGCGGCCTGTTCCGGCGACTTCGTCGGGAACGCGTCGTAGATCTTCGTCGGGCGGATCATCGGCGTGCGCACCAGCGGCATGTGGATGGTGGTGAACGTGATCCCGTCGCCGTGCGTCTCGGTCGCCGCGATCCGCGAGAAGTAGTCCAGCGCCGCCTTCGACGCCGCGTACGCCGAGAAGCGCGGCGCGATGCCCTGCACGCCGATCGACGAGACGTTCACGATGTGCCCGAACTTCCGCTCCGACATGTGCGGCAGCACCGCGAGGATCAGCCGGACCGCGCCGAAGTAGTTGATGGCCATGGCGCGCTCGTAGTCGTGCATCCGGTCGTAGGACAGCTTGATCGACCGGCGGATCGAGCGGCCGGCGTTGTTCACCAGCATGTCGATCCGGCCGTGCTCGGCCAGCATCGCGTCGACGGCCTTGCGCACCGAGTCCTCGTCGGTCAGGTCGGCCGGGTACACCGACGCCGTGCCGCCGGCGGCGACGATCTCGTCGCGGACCTCTTCCAGCTCGTGCTGGCGGCGCGCGACGAGCAGCGGGACACCGCCGGCGGCCGCCACCTTCAACGCGGTCGCGCGGCCGATGCCCGAGGACGCGCCGGTGATGATCACGCGGCGGCCGTCGAGCTCGCCGCGGGGGCCGTGCTTGCGCGCGCGGAAGGGGTCGAGGTGCTCGCGCCAGTAGCGCCACAGCGTCGGCGCGTACTCCTCCAGCCGCGGGACCTCCACGGTGCCGGCCAGCGCCTTGCGCGTCTCGGCCGAGGAGAACACCGACGGGAACGCCATCGTGTCCAGCAGCACCGGCGGGATGCCGAACCGCTCCATCACGGCGTCGCGGGCGATGGTGACGCCGGGGATGTGCTCGGTCAGCTTGACGAGCCCGACGATCCGCTTCGAGATCCCTTCGCCCAGCTGCACGGTGATCGTCGGCGCGCCCGCGGCCCGCGCGAAGGCGTTGTAGACCGAAACGACCGGCTGCGGCTCGGGGTTGACCAGGTGGAAGGCGTGCCCGTCGAGACCGGGCTTGACCACCAGCTCCAGCAGCGCCTTGGCGACGTAGTCGACCGGCACGATGTTGGTGTCGCCGAGGTCGGGCCCGACGATCGGGAGCACGTCGGGCAGCCCGGAGAGGCGGTTGATCGCCGGGAAGAGGTAGTACGGACCGTCGATCTTGTCCATTTCGCCGGTCTCGGAGTGCCCGACGACGACGGCGGGCCGGTACACCCGCCACGGCACCTCGTCCTGCTCGCGGACGATCTTCTCGGCTTCGAACTTGGTCCGGTGGTACGGCGTGACCAGCCGCTGCCCGGCGTCGAACATCTCCTCGGTGAAGACGCCTTCGTGGTCGCCCGCGACGGCGACCGACGACACGTGGTGCAGGCAGCCGGCGCGCAGGTCCGCGGCGAGGTCGACGACGGCCCGCGTGCCGTCCACATTGGCCTTGATGCTGGCTTCGTCGTCGGCGGTGAGGTCGTAGAGCGCGGCGAGGTGGACGATGTGGTCGACGCTCCCGCGCAGCTCGGCGCGGTCGGCTTCGGACACGCCGAGCAGCGGCTCGCCGAGGTCGCCGGTGATCAGCGTGACGCGGTCGGAGTGCGGCCACTGGTCGACCAGCGCGGCCAGCTTGGCCCGCGAGGACGCGCGCACGACGAGCGCGACGCGGTCGTCGTCGGGGCGGGAGAGCAGCAGCCGGGTGAAGTGACGCCCGATCAGTCCGGTCGCGCCGGTCACCAAGAACGTCGCCATTGTCTTCACACCTCTCGCCGCCACAGCCCTGACCCTGGGCATTCTGCTGCATGGCGACGCGCACGACCACCGTTTCGAAACGTGATGTTACCCACGAGTAACTTAGGCTGGGTCCGCGATGACGACGCGGTTCTCCTCGTAGCCGTCCGATCCGCCGACCCAGCGGCCGCCGCACGTCACCAGCACCACGCGGTGCGGGCCGGACGGGCCGAACAGGTAGTCGGCGCGCGCCGGCAGATCGTTCTTGTGCACGGTGACCAGCTGCGAGATCCGGTACCGCCACGTCTTGCCCGCACTGTCCACAATGGTCACTTCGGTGCCGATCCGGGCGGTCCACAGCTCGGCGAACGGCCCGGTCGCGCCCCGCCAGTTCACGTGGCCGGCGAACACGCTCGCCCCGCCCGCCGCGTCGAGTGACGCACCCCAC
This sequence comes from Amycolatopsis sp. NPDC058278, assembly GCF_042881395.1. Classification (NCBI taxonomy): domain Bacteria; kingdom Bacillati; phylum Actinomycetota; class Actinomycetes; order Pseudonocardiales; family Pseudonocardiaceae; genus Amycolatopsis; species Amycolatopsis sp. NPDC058278. The sequence continues at coordinate 86,287 of NZ_JBHVXZ010000031.1, forward strand.
CAGGCCGCCTGCCCGAGGTCCGCGGGCACCGGCAGCTCCCCGCCGGGGCCGAGGTTCTGGCGCACCAGCGTCGCCGTCCCGCCGCCGGGCAGCCGCACGGTGCCCGGCCGCTGCGGCGGCGGGGACGGCGGTGGCGCCGGTGACGACGACGTCTGCGGTGTCTGTGCGGCCGGCGCGGCCGGAGTCGCGGGCGCGGAGGCCGTCGGGGATGGGGACGGCGCCGCGGCCGCGGCTCCCGCCGCGCCCGCGGCGGGCAGCGCGGTGCAGAACACGACGGCCACGGGCGCCGCGGCGACCCGGGTGCAGACCAACTGCACGGCGAGCACCGTCTCCGCCCCGAGACCTAAGCCGGTGAGGGGCCGTCCCCGGCCGGGGTTGCGG
>NZ_JBHVXZ010000032.1:0-85797 GCF_042881395.1 Amycolatopsis sp. NPDC058278
AGCAGGAACCGCAGCACGACCAGCATCGGGCACACCACCGCCCGGACCACACCCATGGGCCCAACGTATACTCGCTTGACGGAGTGAGCACTCACTCCGCACACTGGAGGCATGACACCAGCACCCGAAACCCGGCGAAGAGCGCCGGGCATGAGCGTCGAAGCCCGGCGCGCCATGATCGTGCACGCGGTGCTGCCGCTCTTGATGGAGCACGGCGCCAACGTCACGACCAGCCAGATCGCCCGCGCCGCCGGCATCGGCGAGGGCACCATCTTCCGCGCGTTCAAGGACAAGGACGAGCTCTTCGACGCCTGCACCGCCGAGGCGCTGCGGCCCGACCACGTGCTCGACGCCATCGCCGACATCCCCCTGGACCAGCCCCTGGAGGAGCGGCTCGTCGAGGCCGCCGAAGCGCTCGGCGCCCACCTCGAGCGGATGGGCGCGCTGATGGGCGCCCTGCACGCGTCCGGGCGCGTCAAGCACCGGGATCCCGAGCAGCGCCTCAAGGACCAGCGCGGCACCTGGAAGGGCGGCCGGCGGGAGTCGATGGCCGCCATGCGGGGGGCGATGGTCGAGCTGTTCACCCCCGAAAAGGACCGCCTGCGGCTGCCACCCGAGCAACTGGCCGCCCTGTTCCTGACCCTGTTGTTCGGCGGGCGCCGGACGGCGGCGGACGACGACGCGCCCACCATGCGCCAGGTGGTCGACGTCTTCATGCACGGCGCGGTGGAGGCGCAGTGATCCCGGGCGGTGGGGGCGGCATGGAGTTCATGCTGGCTCGGCGGGGAAGACGGCGGCACGCCGTGACAGTGCCGGAGAGCGGGCTCACCGGGCCCGTCGACATCCCCGAACCGAAGCAGGATGACCAGCCGAAGGACCTGCGTTCCCGGCTGAGTCGCGCGAAGACGTCCGTCGCGGGCACGGTCCGCGGCCTGCCGAAGGTCGTGAAGCTGACGTGGCAGGCGAGTCCCGTCCTGACGATCCTCCTGGCGCTGATCACGCTGCTGTCCGGGCTCCTGCCGACCGCGACCGCGTACATCGCGAAGCTGCTGCTCGACGCCGTCGTCGCGGCGATCCAGCACCGCGGCACCACGGGCGACATCGTGAACGTCGCGCTGTTCCAGTTCGGCGTGCTCGCCGCGACCGCGATCAGCAGCGCGCTGACGTCGATCGCCCAGTCGCTGCTGCAGGAACGCATGACGCTGACCATCCGCCACCAGGTGATGGCGCACGCGAGCGAACTGCACCTCGCGTACTTCGAGGGGTCCACGTCCTACGACATGCTGCGCCAGGCCGCGCAGGAGGCGCCGACGCGGCCGCTGTCGATGATGAACTCCGCGCTGGGGCTCGTGCGGACGCTGATCACGTTCGGCAGCATGGTCGCGCTGCTCGTTTCGATCAGCCCGCTGCTGGCCCTGGTCGCGCTGGTGGCGCCGATCCCGGCGTTCATCTCGCAGTCCAAGTACGGCTCGCGCGCGTTCTGGCTGACGTTCCTGATGTCACCGATCAAGCGGCGGATGGATTACCTGTCGTCGCTGGTCACCACGGACACCTACGCCAAGGAGACGAAGCTGTTCGGGCTCGGCCCGTACTTCGTCGACCGGTTCCGCCGGCTCGGCGTCGTCTCGTACGAGCGGCAGCGGAAGCTGACCATCAACCGCAACATCAGTTCGACGTCCTGGGGACTGCTGAGCACGTTCGCGGGGTCGGCGATCGCGTTGTACATCGCCCTGGAGGCGGTCGGCGGCCGGCTGACGCTGGGTGACCTGGCGTTGTACACGGCCGCGGCGACGTCCGTGCAGACGTCGGTGTCCGGGCTGTTCACGGCCTTTTCGGGGATGTACGAGAACAACCTGTACCTGGACACGCTGTACCGCTTCCTGGACACGAAGCCGGAGATCACGGCGCCCGCCTCGCCGCGCCCCTTCCCCTCCGAAGTGGACGGTCACATCGAGTTCGATTCGGTCACCTTCGCGTACCCGGGTGCGGAGGAGCCGGCGCTGGAGGACGTCAGCTTCGAGATCCGCCCGGGCGAGACGGTGGCGGTGGTGGGCCGCAACGGCGCGGGCAAGTCGACGCTGTTCAAGCTCCTCTGCCGGCTGTACGACCCGACGGACGGCCGCATCCTGCTCGACGGCGTCGACATCCGCGAGTACGACCCGGACGAGCTGCGCACGAGGATCAGCGCGATGTTCCAGGACTACGTGACGTACCAGGGAACGGCGGCGGAGAACATCGGCCTGGGCGACCTTTCGCGACTGGAAGATCGCCCGCACATCGAGGACTCCGCCCGCCGCGCCGGAGCGGACGAGCGCATCGAGCGGCTGCCCCAGGGGTACGACAGCCCGCTGGGCCGCTGGTTCGACCAGGGCGTCAGCCTGTCCGGCGGCGAGTGGCAGAAGATCGCGCTGGCCAGGGCGTTCCAGCGGGAAGCGCCACTGTTGATCCTCGACGAGCCGACGTCGGCGTTGGATGCCCAAGCCGAGCACGACCTGTTCTCGCGCCTGCGTGAGCTGTCCGAGGGACGGACGACGCTGTACATCTCGCACCGGTTCTCGACGGTCCGGCAGGCCGAGCGGATTCTGTTGCTGGACCACGGAAAGGTCGCGGAGTACGGCACGCACGAGGAGCTGATGGCGGCGAAGGCCGGGTACGCGGACCTGTTCACCCTGCAGGCGCAGGCGTACCTGGACGAGGTGCCGGGTTAGGGGATGAGCACGACCTTGCCGACGCCTTCGCGGCTCTCGACGCGCGCGTGCGCGGCGGCGACGTCGGCGAGGGGGTAGATCCGGTCGAGCACGGGGGTGAGCGTGCCGTCCGCGACGAGGCCGAGTGCCTCGGCGCGGACGGCCGCGACCCGCTTCCCGTAGGCGTCCGGTCCGCCGAAGCCGATCAGGGTGATCCCGCGCGCGATGAGGCCGGCGACGGGGAACGTGGGAAATTCGCCGCTGAGCAGGCCGTAGGCGAGGATCCGGCCGTGCGGCGCGAGTTTCGCGAGAAGCTCGGCGGCGCGCGGGCCACCGATCGACTCGAAGACGACGTCGACGCCCTCGGGCACCTTCTGGCGCCAGTCCGGGTCGTGGTGGTCGATGTCGGCTTTCCCCTTGCCGGCCGTGGCCACGACTCGAGCGCCTCTTCGTTCGGCGAGCCGGGCCAGGTACCCGCCGATCGCCCCGGACACGGCTTCGACCAGCACGGTCTCGCCTGCTTTGACGTCCGCGGTGTGCATCAAGGCGAGCGCCACGGAGGCCGGAACAGCAGCGGCGACCGCCTGCTCGGGCGTGACGGTGTCGGGCACGAGCGTGTACTGGCTCGCGGCGACGACTTCGGCGTACGCGCCGCCGGTGAAGGACATGGTGACCACCCGGCGCCCGAGCAGGGTTCCGTCGTCGGCCTCGGCGACGATCCCGGCGGCCTCGTGCCCGAAGACCGCCGGCGCCGGCCCGGCCGGGATCAGCCCGGACCGCAGCTGGGTCTCGTAGAACGGCACCCCGATCGCCTCGGTCCGCACCAGCACTTCGCCGGGTTTCCGCGTCGGTTCGGGCCGGTCCGCCACCTCGAGCACTTCCGGGCCGCCCGTGCCGTGCTGCACCACTGCTCGCATCTGCCACCCCTAACTGGACCATCGGTCAATTTACGGTCGCCTACTATATGGACCAACGGTCAACTTGTCGAGGAGTCCACATGGAGCGCGCCGACGCGGCTCGGAACCGCCGGGCGATCCTGCGCGCGACGGAGGAGTTGTTGTCGTCGCACGACCTCTCGGAGGTGTCGATGGACCGCGTCGCGGCCGCGGCCGGCGTCGGCAAGGGAACGGTGTTCCACCGCTTCGGCAACCGCGAAGGCCTGATGCGCGCCTTGGTGGAGTCCCGAGTCCAGGCGCTGTCCGAAGCCATTTCGTCGGGCCCGCCCCCACTGGGCCCGGGCGCACCGGCGGCCGAGCGACTGGCGGCGTTCTTCGACGCGGTGGTGGAGCTGGCTTCGAAGAACGTCAAGGTGATGGCGGCGTTCGAGCAGGCGTCGACGGACCGGCTGAACAGCCCGATCTACGTGTCGTGGCACGCGCACGTGTCTGGGTTGATCGCTTCGGCGTCGCCTGCGCTCGACGCCGACCTGGTGGCGCACCTGTTGCTGGGGTCGTTGCACAGCGACCTGATGCGGCGGTTTTTGAAGACCGGCGAGACGGACCGCCTGGCGGCGGGCCTGCGGTCGATGGTGGCGACGTTGCTGCGCTGATCAGGCGATACCGGGAGCAAATCGGACAGGTTGTTCGTTGAGAGGGTATGGCTGTCGCGTTCCTGCTTTACGTCTTCGCCGAAATCGCCGCGATCTGGGCGGTGGGTTCGGCCGTCGGCGTGCTCGGCACGCTGGGCCTCCTCCTGGCGGGCGCGTTCCTGGGCTCCTGGCTGGCCCGCCGCGAGGGCGGCAAGGCGATGAGGGCATTCACATCGGCGGCCCGCTCGGGGCGCCCGGCGGAGAAGGAACTGACCGACGGGATGCTGGTCGGGCTCGGTGGGGTGCTGATCCTGGTGCCCGGGTTCGTGAGCGATGTGCTCGGGTTACTGCTGATCCTGCCGCCTTCACGCGCAGTGGCGCGGCGGCTTTGGTTGAAGCGGATGGAGAAGCGAGCGGTCCGGTTCGCCAACCAGCGGCGGGGGCCGGCGATGGTGGTGGACAGCGAGGTGGTGTCCACCGAGGAGCCTCGGCGGCGGGAGCAGCCGACGGTCATCGAAGGCCGGATCGTGGAGAACTAGCCGCGATCGGCCGGGGGCACGAAACCTTGCCAGAATGTGCGCGTGGAGCGTTTGAAGACCACTTCCGCCGTGCGCATCCGGATGAGCAAGCAGAAGTCCCGGAACACCGGGATCGAGATGGCGCTGCGCAAGGCCCTGCACAGCGCGGGCTTCCGCTACCGAGTGCACCGCCGACCGGTCAAGGGCGTACGCCGCGAGGCAGATCTCGTGTTCGGCCCCGCCCGCGTGGCGGTCTTCGTGGACGGATGCTTCTGGCACGGCTGTCCGGAGCACGCAACGTGGCCGAAGAACAACGCGGAATTCTGGCGCGAGAAGATCGAGACGAACCGCAGACGAGACGCCGACACCGACGCGCGACTCAGTGACGCCGGATGGCTCGCCGTCCGGATCTGGGAACACGAGACGGTGGAGGTCGCTACCGACCGCGTCATCACGGCGGTCCGGGAACGCCGCTGAGTATCAGGCCTCCTTCAGCAGCCCGTCGACCCCGTTGCGGGTTTCCTTCCAGCTCCGCTTGACACATCGGTCCAGCTTCGCGGTATCGAGCTGCTTGCCCATAGCCGCGGCCAGGACATGGGCAGCCAGCCGCGGCGGGATTGCATTCCCGATCTGTTGGGCGATGCCCCGCCCGGACCAGGGGTAGTCAGGCGGGAAGGTCTGCAGTCTGCCTGCTTCGTGGTCGGTGAAGCGGTCAGGCCACCCCTTCGGTCGGTCGATCAGACGGTTGCGGGACACCTTGCCGGTGACAGTGAAAGCCGGTTCACTCGACAGCCGTTCACCACGCGCTTTCGGGTCGCCACCGGTGCCGTAGTTGGACCGCACGGTGAACTGCTCCGACCAGCCGAGCGCTTCCCCCATCGTCTTCCACGGAAGCAACCGGGGATCCCCTTCGCCGCGGGCCGCCCCTTTGCGATAACGCCGGTGCGTGGGCTTGGGCAACTTCGCTTCCCCGTCACGTCGGGCGATCAAGATCGCCCGACGACGTGTTTGCGGAACTCCGAACTCTTCGGTGTGGAGGATTCCACAATCGACGTTGTACCCGCGCCCTTCAAGCACCCGCGCATAGGCCTGCCACACCGGCAGCACAGCAGGGACCTGTTCGAGGACGATCGCTTCGTACGGGATGCCCGCATCCAACGCCCACCGAAGAGGCTCCAGCACCAATCCGGTGCGTTCGTCATCCAGCTCCGCGAGGTCCTTCTCGCTGACGCCGTTGCCGCCGGCAACGGCGTCGACGAAGGACAGCACCCGCTCCAGAGCTCGCCTCCCGGTCCCCTGCCCCGCGACGGTGTACGTCTGGCAGGGAGGACCTCCGGTCAGGAACCGGGCCTTCGGATAGTTGGCAGGCTTGGAATGCCGAACATCGCCGTGCTCAGTCTGCAGTTCGGCTCGATCACGAGTGATGCAGGCGTCGTCGTCCCATTCGATGCCTACAACGGACACGCCCAGCCAGTGAGCGGCAACGTCGAGCCCGCCCGGACCGGCGAAGAGGTCCACCATCTCGACCTGCGCCGATAGCGGCAAGGCCAACTGTCCGTCGGTCATGGGACGGGAGTCTATAAGTCGGGTACGACAGTCCGAACGAGCCATGAATTCGACACGCCGGCGGTGGCTCACTCAGCGTGTGACGCGTTCGTGACCACTTGGAGTAACGGAAGCGGCCTTCCGTGCGACGTGATCGATCACGGAGGGGGTTGTGTCGAGGCGTCGATCAGGGGTCACCCGTTCGAGGCACCTGACGGTGACGCCGGCAGCACCTACCGTGGGGCGGGTCGGCGTAGCTCGTCCCGTCGACGCGCCCGGAGACGGAGTTGGAGGATCGGTGACCGACAAGTTCGACCAGCAGTACGCCGCGTTCCTTGACTTGGTGGACACCGGCACCCCGGAAACCGCCATCAAGAAGATGGAACTCTTCGGCGCGGAGGACGAACTTCTCCAGCGAATCGCGGAGCGGCACGAGCGCGAAACCATCCGGATCCGGGAACGTGAGGAGCCGCACAGCGTCATCCTCGACAACCGTTACACCTGGTACACCGGCCCGCGGCCGCGTGACAAGTACTGGCCGGCGCTCGAAGAGTTGCTGCGGAAGTCGGGGTGGTCGGAGCAGAGCCTCGACGACCTCGACGGCGCATCGACCAAGGTCGTTTCCCTGCTGAGCCACCCACGGGTGACCCAATTTTCGACGAAGGGGCTGGTCGTCGGCTACGTCCAGTCGGGCAAGACGACGAACTTCACCGCCGTGACGGCGAAAGCGGCCGATCGCGGCTACAAGCTCTTCATCGTGCTGGCCGGTATCCACAACGGCCTACGCAGGCAAACCCAGCTTCGCCTCGTCGACCAACTGGTCAAACCGAACCCGGCGCGCTGGCTGCAGCTCACCGACCCCGACACGGACTTCACGCCGCCTGCCAATGCGGCCGCGTACCTGGCCAAGAACAACAAGCAGCACGTCCTGTGCGTCATCAAGAAGAACCCGCGCGTTCTCGAGAAGTTCTCAGCCTGGCTCGAGACAGCTTCGGAGTACCTGGCGGACTGCCCGGCATTGATCATCGACGACGAAGCCGACCAGGCGACGGTCGCCACCGAAACCATCAATCCGTTGATCATCGAAATCCTCGGCCGCCTGCCGAAGTCGGCCTATGTGGGCTACACCGCGACCCCGTTCGCGAACCTGCTGATCGACCCTTCGGTCAAGGATCTGTACCCCGAGCACTTCATCGTCAACCTGCCCAAGCCGGAGGGCCACTTCGGGACCGAGGTCCTGTTCGGTCGCGACGTCATGGACGGCGAAGACCCTGAAGACGTCTTCGACGGCTACGACATGATTCGGCAGGTCCCCGAATTCGAAGTCGACCTCGTACGCCCGAGTTCACGCGCCGACACCGACGGCTTCCACCCGGTGCTGACGGACACACTCCGCACGGCGATCCGGTACTTCTGGCTCAGTACCGCCGCGCGTCGAGTACGCAAGATAGGCAATCCACACTCGACGATGCTGGTGCACACCAGCGTCAACACCGCAGTCCACAACAGTTTCAAGCAGCCCCTCACCCAACTCCGCGACGAGAGCGAGACCCGGCTACGGGCGGGCGACAACGAACTCCTGGTCGAGCTTCGCGAGCTCTGGGACAAGGAGACGGCACGCGTGCCCGCGGACCTGTTCCGCGAAGAGAGGGTGACTTTCGACGACTTGGCACCGCTGCTTCCCGGGGTCCTGCACGATTGCCGGATCATCATGGACAACTCCGGCAGCAAGGATCGTCTGGACTACGAGAACGGTCCGGTCGTCGCCATCGCGGTCGGTGGCAACACCCTCTCTCGCGGCCTGACGCTCGAAGGCCTGGCCGTGAGCTACTTCGTGCGATCCGTGTCCGCGTACGACACGCTTCTGCAGATGGGCAGGTGGTTCGGCTTCCGTAACGGGTACGCCGACCTCCCCCGCATCTGGATGACCGACGAGCTCCGCGACTGGTTCCGCCACATCGCGACGGTCGAGAGCGAGATGCGCCGCGACATCGACGTGTACATGGTCGAGGACAAGACCCCGATGAACTTCGCCGTACGACTGCGCACACATCCGGCGCTTCGCGTGACGGCGGCCGCCAAGATGACCAACGCCGTCCCCTCGGCATCGGCGTACGGCGGCCTGCGCGTACAGACGCGCTACTTCCGCACCGACCAAGACTGGCTCGCCGACAATCAGGCCGCAGCTCGCAAGCTCATCGAGACGGCCGCGCTCCAGGGCAGTCCGGAACCCAGCAGGCAGGACGGCAACGAGCTGATTCGCGGGGTTCCGCACGGCCTCGTCACAGAGTTCCTGCGCGACTATCGATTCCACGAGAAGTCGCAGGAGTGCGACTCCGAGCTGCTGACCGGCTACGTCGCCAGGCGCATCGCCAAGTCCGGCGCGCTGCGGAGCTGGAACGTCGCCATCATCGGTGGTTCCGCGGGCAAGGAGACTCCCAAGGAGTTCACCTTCGCCGAAGGTTTCACGGTCCGCATGGTCACTCGTTCTGCTCTCGACGGTGACAACACCGACTTCGTCGACATCAAGACCCTGATGAGCCGCCGCGACGCGGCGATCGACCTCGACACTTCGTCGGTGCAGGGCGAGCTGACCGAAGAGAAGATCAAGGGGCTGCGACTGCAGCAGAGCCCGAGTATCGCGCTCCTGGCGCTCTACGCCATCGACAAGGATTCGAAGCCCGAGGCTCATCGAGCCGACAAACGTCGCCCGCTGAATGCCGCGGAAGACGTCATCGGTGTGGGCCTGGTATTCCCACCGCCGTCATCGGTCGATTCGACAGTCGAGTGGCAGTACGTGGCCACGAACCTGGCCAAGGTCCGTATCGAGGACGAAGACTTGAGTGCGCTCGACGCGGTGGACGACTGATGGCCGTGCCTTTGCGTGAAGTCGTCGACGATCATTGGGAGCGCCTGGAGGAACAACATACGTCGGGGCCGGAGCACGTGCGCACGTCCGACCTTCCGGTGACGACCTCGCTCGGCCCGATGCTCGCAGCCGTCGACCACGCAGGAAATCGCCACTTGCTCGTTCCGCTGAGCGCCCACCAGCACGTCCGCCTCGACCGCGGTGGCGCGGCGTTGACCGTCCGCGAGCGTCCGCTCGAGAATGACCAAACCTACGAGCGGTACGCCGACCTGGGCTGCCTCCGCAGGGATCTCGACGAGGTCTTCACCGGACTCGTCGCCGACGTTCTGACCTCCGTCGAAGAAGCCCCCGACCGACCGCTGAAATCGCTGTACACGGTTCTGGGCCGGTGGCGTGCGTTGTTCCAGCACTCGCCGGCACCGCTGAGTGCCGATCGGTTGGCGGGCCTGTTCGGCGAGTTGGTGGTGTTGAACGAATTGCTCGCGGGCGAGAGCACAGCCGTCGACTTCTGGACGGGACCCTCCGGACACCGTCACGACTTCACCGTCGGCACGCGAGGTATCGAGGTGAAGACCTCCACGGCGGCGACCGGGCGGAAAGTCCGTATCCACGGCGCCGAACAGCTCCAGCCACCGCCCCACGGAGCCCTCGACCTGGTGTGGGTTCGCGTGGAGCGGGTGGCCGACCAGGGCAGCACGATCTCCGAGCTCGTCGATCGTGCGCACCGAACCGGCGACGACGACACCAAGCTGCTCTTCAAGCTTGCCGAGGCCGGTTATCGACCGGCCGATGCGGACTTGTACCGGAACGTGCGCTTCGCGGTTCGCGAGCAACGCTGGTACGAGGTGGATGACGACTTTCCTCGCATCGCTCCTTCGTCGGTCGCTCCCGGAATATTCGACCTCGACTACACCGTCGACCTGGACCAGCAGCAACCGAAAGTCACCGACGTCGAGGAAATCCGTGCTCGGATCGCCCGGATCACCCAGGAGAGCAAGTGACCACAGCGGCCTGGCACTCACAGATGTTCCCGCCCGAGGGGGCGAGTGCGGCCGAGGGAATCCGCAACCAACTCGGCAGGCCCGAACTGGATCTGCTGACGATCCTCGTGCGCGAGTCCGCCCAGAACAGCTGGGATGCGCGGACCGGCCAAACGGCGGTCGACTACCACCTCGATTTGAGAGTCGTCAGCCCGGCACACGCGCCGGCGTGGCGGGAGCTGCTCGTCCGCAACGTACCCGCTCATGAGCACCTGCCGCTGCGGCAGTCGATCTCGAGTCCGGTCATCCGCGTCCTGACGGTCTCGGACCGTGGGACCACCGGCCTGGGCGGACCCACCCGAGCGGACAACGCGGTGGTCGAAAACCATGACTTCGTGTCCTTCATCAGGAACATCGGCGAACCGAGGGACACCGAACTCGGCGGGGGAACCTACGGTTTCGGCAAGGGCATCTTCTACCTGTTGAGCAGGCCCGGCACCGTGCTGGTGCACACGCGCTGTCAAGTCGACGACGGGTTCGAGACCCGACTGATGGGCTGCGCGCTCTGGAAGAGCTACGCCGAGGGTGAGGGTCTCACCGGCCGCCGGTACACCGGACGACACTGGTGGGGCACCCACTCGTCGGACGGCGTGGTCGAACCCCTGACAGGCGACGAGGCCGAGGCCGCCGCGGAGCGGCTGGGCCTGCGCGGCTTCGGCCCGAATGAGACCGGCACCACGGTAGTGGTCATCGATCCCGACCTGGGCGAACGGGAGATCGAGAACGCCGGGACCTACCTGGCGGAGACGATCGCGTGGAACCTTTGGCCGAAGATGTTGGCCGCCCCTGCTGACGGCACTCCTCCGATGCGGTTCTCCGTGCAATGCGACGGGATCACAGTTCCCATTCCGGACCCACGGGAGACGACTCCGCTGGACATGTTCGTCACCGCATACGAAACGATGCGGTCGAAAAGCGGCAATGAGCTCTGGTACAACGGGCACCCCAGGACGAAGCTCGGCATGCTGGGCCTCGAGAAGCGGTTCCTGCCGCCGTTCACCGAGACCCCTGCTGCCGAGACGGCAGGCATCGGCGGCACCGTTCACCATGTCTGTCTCATGCGGACAGCAGAGCTCGTGGTCACCTACCACGCAGGCCCCAAGCCGGCGGCCGAGTACGTTTCCTATGCCGGGGTCTTCCGCGCAGACGTCGAGCTCGACAGTACATTCGCTTCGTCCGAGCCGCCCACGCACGACGCGTGGAACTGGCAATCGCTCGAAGGTCACGACAAACGGCTCGTCCGGATGGCCTTCACCCGGATCAAGGATTCGATCGAAGGCCTGATCGAGATCGACGGCCGCGTCCGCACGAGTTCATCGGAGATTTCCCTGGGCGCCGCGAGCCGCTCGTTCTCCGATCTCGTCGCGGGTGCCTGGGGTATCGGCGGAGCGTCCGACTACCGACGAGCATTCAAACCGGTGAAACCGACGCCGGCAGTCGGGACTGTCCAGCTCTCCGGGGACCTCTACGACGCGGGCGGCAGTGACACAGGCTCCCCGTCGGAGGGGGAGCCCGGCCGTCCGGGCGGACGTCAACCGCGGGTCGAGTACCTGGACGCACCGTACTACGAAGTCCGCGCCGGCCAGATCCTGCTGGTCCAGGCGTTCCGAGTCTCCGCACTCGGCGTACACCGCTGCAGCGCCGATCTCGGCGTCGCGTTGGCCGGCACGAGCAGCAGGGAGACGGACCCGCCCCGAGGAGCTGACGGACCGCGGTTCTTCGGGTGGGAAGGCCCCGACGGCGCGCTGCACACCGATCCGACGCAGACCCTCGAAGGCGGCGAAGAAGTTTGGCGCGTCCTGGTCAGCCCGGCACCCGACACGACGACCGAGATTGCAGTGCACGCCCAGCGTGAGGAGGCGTTGCGATGAGCATGCAAGCACCGCCGTACCGGATGGCCCCGGCGGGATCGGTGGTGGCCGGACCATGGCAGTGGCTCATCGATGATGTCCCCGGTGAGCTGCCGGACGCCCTGAGCGACTGGGACTACCGCATGGATCTGTCCCTGCGTCAAACGGTGACCGTCGACGTCGATCTCGTTCGGCAGACCACCAGACTGCCCGCAGCCGCGAAGCTGACACTCGCCATGATTTGGACCGCGTCCGGGTCGGGTCTGAAGGTCGCAGCCCATCGCATCCCCCTGCCCGAGGCGGGTATCGCGCACGTCGACCTGGCCGCGGTGCTGCCCGGGACCCAACTGGGTGGTGTGTTGGGTCTGGAAACGACGTTGGTGCTCGCCGAGTTCACCCAGGACGGCGACTTGGCGTCGCCCCGCCGGGCCGGGTCGATCCTGTGGACCAGCAAATACGAGACCCGCCTCCAGGGCGACGCGCCGCTTTTCCCCATCGCCGTCGTCGACTTCGCCAAGACCCAATATCCCGAGGACGCCGGCTGGCACGTGGAGATCGGCGGCGACCTCGAAACGGCCACGATGGGCGCGTTGCTCCTGTTGGTGAACGAACGCAAAAAAGTGCTGGTCGACGCCATGCGCAACGCGGCCAAGCCACGCCCCGTCGACCGCGTGGTGTTGTCCACGGTGCACGCGGACGTCGCCCGCACCTTGGTGGAGTACGCGCTGCAAGACCAGGACTTCAGCCTCGAAGTCGACTACGGCGACGAAACGATCGGCAGCACGCTGCAGGCGCTGATCGGAAGATTCTTCCCGGGGCAGAGCCTGACCCACTTGCGCAGACGGCAAGGGCAATCGCCGACCGCGTTCGCCACCGAGCTGCAGCACGCTGTTCGGATCTTCGAGGAGTCCTGATGAGCGTCTTGTTCCCGCGTCTGCTGCCTCGGCAGGCCCACAAGCTGTACGAGCAGTACAAGTCGCTGACCATCGAAGAGCTCGAACTGCGCACCGCACTGCGCCACGACTCTGCCGTTTACGCCGCCACGGGCGGTGATCGAGTCCGGGAGAAGGACCTCTCTCAGTTGCGTCAGGCCGTCGTCGCCGCGGCTCGTGAGGCCGGCTTTCCGAATCGGTCGACACCCGCCACCAAGAACGAGTTCGATCGGAACGTCGCCGAGCTGCTCCACCGGACGACCGGGCTGGCTCCTGCGGAAGCGGCGGCCCGTGACATCTGGGTGTTCCTCGCGCTCGTCGTTCTGCCGGATGTCTCGTTCTGGCGATTCGAAAAGCGGACCGACGAGCGCTTTCTCGCCAAGGACCTGACCCGGCACGTGTTCGGTCGCCTCTGGTGGCGAGCCCACCTGGTCCACGACACGGACAGCCCCGATCCCTACGCCGCGCTGAACATTCTGGGCGAAGGCGCGTTCGACCAAATCTACGCACGTCGACGGGCACTGGGCGGCAGCCCTCAGTTGGTCCGCTCGATCCTGCACGTCTGGCACGAAATCGACACCGGCGGACTGAACGAGACCGATCTGCTCAAGGACTTCCTGAAGCGCTTGTTGCGGCTCGGCGCTTTCATGTCCTTCGAGACGCTCCACGACGAGCAGCTCAACGCCGAGGTGCGCCGTGCGGCTGATGACTCAGTGCAGGCGTTCCATTCGGAGCGTCGGCCTCGGCACGTCCTCGAGCACGCCCGAGGGTGACGACCGCCGACGTTCACTCCTCGGAGAAGGCCACGGTTTCCCGCTGGTAGGGCTGGTGCAGCGCGGCGAGGCGGCGCTCGGACCAAATTTCGTCTCGTGTGTTCAGGGTCAATTCGCTGCCGCGGCGCATGAGCCAGATCGTGTCCATGCGGACAGCAGCGCGTCGCCGGTGATCTGTCCAGCAGACCGCCGGATAGCCGGACCAGGTTGTCCTGTTGCTCGGGAATGTTGTCGTGTTTGTAGATGCCGAACCCGATCGCCACCGTCGGGGTGATCCCGAAGTCCGTCACTACGGGTGACCAAGGCGCTGGAGTCCATTTATATACCCGAATCCAGGTGCGGAGTGGGGTCACCGCCCCATCGCGCGTGACCTGCTCTGGCGTCACCGACTCCTCGAAGAGCTTCAACGCGCGGCCGACGTCGAGCAGTGCGCGTGTGACTTGCTCCGGCGACGATGATGTCGCCATTTCGAGATCGTAAGAGATAGCCATTCGAGCAAATCCTCGCGTCGTGAATCAGGGGTAAAGTTGGAGTATATTACCTTGTTTGTCGATCGCGATGGTTTCCTCCGGGTCGGCACTCTTCGGGATATTGGTCGGGTGACCGCCGGGGGCCGCGTTGGGGTCCGGAACGCGGGACGGTTCGGTGTGGCCGCTGATCTCGTGGCTGATCTTGCCTGCGTCGCGCCCTTCGACCTCCGGGTTCGGCGTGCCGCTCATAGCCGCCTGCATCGCCGGAACCACACCCTGCGTGATCGCGTCCGCTCCCCCCGGCGGCGACCAGGATGGCCTCCGCGGTGGCGGCGACCTCGGCGATGGGAATGGCCGACGTGGCTTCGGCTTTGACACCGAAGAAGTCGAGCGCTTCGATCACGCCGACGATGAGCACGTCCCGCCCACCGTCGGCGACTTGATCTTCTCCTTGATCGCGTCCTGGGTGTGCGTCCGAGGCAATCCGGTGAGGATCGGACGCTCACCGGCGGCGTGCAGCCAGAACTGCTCCAGTCCGGCGAGGTCGTCCGAGCTGTTGTTGCCGACCAGTCCCTGCAACCGTGCCGCGTGCTTGAGCGCGGATACGTCGATACCCTTCCCGATCGCACCGAGCAAGTCGAATGCCGTGGGGAAACCGTCGTTCAGGATGCAGTCGAGGGCACTGGCCCAGCCGTCCTGATACTCGTGGCCGCCCTGTTCGGGCCACCGCCCGGCCCGGGTGCGAGGGTGCCCGAAATCTTCCGTGAACTGCGACTAGTCCACGGATGGCTTGGGGATGTCGAAGTAGCTCGAAAACCGCACCGCCGGTGCGTACTCGCCCTTCACCTTCACCCTGCCCGTCACGAACATCGCCGCCACTGCCGCGTTGCCCGTCGCCATCCGGATGAAGTCGTCCACTGACAACGTAATCGTGGTGTCCGGGGTGCGGGACAAGTCCGTCGAAGAAACGCAGACGCCGTCCTCGATCACTGTCTGGAAGCGGTCGTATCCGTCCTCGCCCGAACCCTCCGAAAAGCGCCAAGAAACCACGAAATCCACGTGACGCGCCCGCGTCGGTGAGAAATGCTCCGACATCCGGCGGAATATCTCGTCCAAGAACACCGCACGCAGCTCCGGGTGGTCCGCGATCGCCTTCAGCTGGTCGCGGGATGCGCGGCGGACCACGTCCACCAGGACGTCCGTCGACAGGGAGCTCAGCTCGATGCCCGCTCCCGCTTCGCCCAGCATGTGCAGGGTTTCCAGGACCTGGGTGAACTGCGCGGGCGTCAGGCGATCGATGACCAGCTTCTCCGCGAACGCGTTCACCACGTGACCGCCTCGAAGAGTGCGGGGCCGGGGTAGGCGCCATTTCGCGTTTCGGGGCACGGAGACGGACTATACGGGGTGGGGGAGGTCGAAGAATCCGATCAACCCGGCCGCGAAGGCCAAGTCGCCCTTGACCTTTATCCTCCCCGTGACGAACAACACCGCCGGTGTTGCCTGGTGGGTGATGAGCCGGAAGAAGTCGGCCGGGGCGATCGTGATCGTCACGCGGGGGCGGCCCTTCATCTCGCGGCTCACCGTGCAGGCTCCGTGCGAGATCGCCGTCTCGTAGCGGTCGAAGCCGCCTTCGCCGGCTCCGCCTGACAGGCGCCAGTGGACCACCGCCTGGAGGTCGCGGGCGCGGTCAGGCCTGATGTGCGCGCCCATGCGGGCGAAGATCTCGTCCAGCACGCGCTCTCGCAGCGGGCGGTCGGCGACGACGCTCTCCAGCTGCGCGCGCGACGCCGAAGCGACCAGGGACGCGAAGCGGGCCGGCTCGACCTTGCTCAGGTCGAACGCCGGGGCGCGCTCGGCCAGCCTCAGCAGGGCGTTCAGGAGCCGCCGGAAGTCGTCCTTGCGGAGGTCGCCGGGGTCGAGCGCGAGTTCGTTGACGTTGAGGGCGTGAGCCTCGGGGCCCAGCGGGTCGAGCCGCTCCAGTGCGTCGAGCAGCGCTGCCCCGCGGAGGTCCGCGATCCGATCAGCGCTGGTCATCCCGGCGTTTTCGGCCATGGTCACCCCTCTCCAGTTACCCAAGAGTAATACTACCCGCCAGTAGGTAGGCGGGCAAGCGTGCCGAAATCACCCACGCGTGGCAACGACCGGTACCGTCTCCGGGCAGCAACGAGGAGGTCGAGCGTGTCAGAGGAAGATCAGCGTCCGCCCGAACGGGCCAGGCGGCTGCCGCGTGCGGTGCGCGAGCGGCAGATCCTGGACGCGGCCGTCCAGGTCTTCTCGCGGCACGGCTACCACGCCGCGTCGATGGACGAGATCTCCGACGTCGCCGGCGTCTCGAAACCGATGATCTACACCTACCTCGGCTCGAAGGAAGACCTCTTCGGCGCGTGCATCCGCCGTGAGGCGACGCGCCTGCTCGAGGCCATCCAGGCCGGCGTGCAGCCCGACCTGCCGCCGGACATGCAGCTCTGGCACGGCCTGCGGTCCTTCTACCGCTTCGTCGCCGAGTACCGCGAGTCGTGGACGGTCCTGCACCGCCAGGCCCTCACCGTCGGCGGGGCCTTCGCCGCGGAGGTCACCGACATGCGGGTGCGCGCGATCCAGCTGGTCGCCGCGCTGGTGGTGTCCGCCGGCACCCGCAAGGGCGTCGGCGAGCAGGCCGAGTTCTCCGGCGAAGGCCTGTCCGCGGCGCTGGTCGGGGCGGCCGAGTCGCTGGCCGACTGGGCCCTCGACCACCCCGACATCTCCGATGGCGTCCTGGCGTCCTGGCTGATGAACCTCGTCTGGCTCGGCTTCAACGACCTCATCGAGGGCGCGGTCTGGAAGCCGTCAGAGTGAGCTGATCGTGCCTTCCAGGTGCGGCTTCGACTGGCTCCACAGCTCGAAGGCCCAGCCGTCATCCACGGACCAGGACGTGAAGCCCGCCTTGGCCGGCAGCAGCACCGGCTGCTTGAAGCGGACGTCGACGGTGAACGCCTCCGGCAGCCGGCCTTCGAACGCGGCCAGCGCGTGGGCCTTCGTCCACATGCCGTGCGCGATCGCGCGCGGGAAGCCGAACAGGCGGGCCGTCAGCGGGTGCAGGTGGATCGGGTTGCGGTCGCCTGACACCTCCGCGTAGCGCCGCCCGATGTCGCCGGGGACGCGCCAGATCGCGTCCGGTGTCGGCGGCACGAGCTGGTTCCGCCGAGAAGAGCCCGAGCCCGCGCCGCGACGCAGGTACGTGCTGACGTCCGTCCACACCGTCTCGTCGCCGGCCTGTGCTTCGCTGACGACGTCGAACTGGCGGCCTTTCTCGTGCGGGCGCAGGTTCTCCGCCCGCACGCGCACGGTCAGCGGCTCGCTCACCCGCAGCGCGCGGTGCTGGGTGATCCGGTTGGCCACGTGCACCATGCCGAGCAGCGGGAACGGGAACCCCGGCTCGGTCATCAGCGCCATCTGCAGCGGGAACGCCAGCATGTGCGGGTACGTCGCCGGCAGCTCGTCGCTCAGCCGGAAGCCGCACACCGTGTTGTACGCCGCCAGGTGCGCGGGGTCGACGACGACGCCCGTCCGCACCAGCTCGGTGTCCGGCAGCGAATCCCCGGACGGCTTGCGCAGGACGCCGCCGAGCAGCGCCTTCGGGTACAGCGTGGCCAGGCTCGGCGTGCTGTCGAGTTCGCGGATCGCCACGTCAGGCCCCCAGCAGGGCCTGGCCGCAGACGCGGACCACGTTGCCGTTCACCGCGGCCGACGCCGGGTTCGCGTACCAGGCGATCGTCTCGGCGACGTCGACCGGCAGGCCGCCCTGGCCGAGGCTGGACAGCCGCCGGCCGGCTTCGCGGATGAACAGCGGGACCGCGGCCGTCATCTTGGTTTCGATGAACCCGGGCGCGACGGCGTTGATCGTGCCGCCGTACGCCGCCAGCTGCGGCGCGCCGACGTTCACCATGCCGATCACGCCCGCCTTCGACGTCGCGTAGTTCGTCTGGCCGACGTTGCCGGCGATGCCCGCGATCGACGAGACGCCGATGATGCGGCCGTTCTCGTTCAGCACGCGATCGGCGAGCAGCTTGTCGTTCACCGCGAGCTGCGAAGCGAGGTTGACGGCGATCACCGAGTCCCACGCGCTCTCGCTCATGTTGCCCAGCGTCTTGTCGCGCGTGATGCCCGCGTTGTGCACGACGATGTCGACGCCGCCGTGAC
Organism: Amycolatopsis sp. NPDC058278; assembly: GCF_042881395.1. Lineage (NCBI taxonomy): Bacteria > Bacillati > Actinomycetota > Actinomycetes > Pseudonocardiales > Pseudonocardiaceae > Amycolatopsis > Amycolatopsis sp. NPDC058278. Next base: position 18,392 of record NZ_JBHVXZ010000032.1, read on the forward strand.
GCTCCTTCAGGTACTCCGCGAGCTTCGCGGGCGCGCTCGGCGAAGTGATGTCGAGCTGCAGCGACGACCCGCCGACCTTGTTCGCCACCTTCGACAGGTCACCGCCCTGGGCGGGGATGTCGAGCGCGACGACGTGCGCGCCGTCGCGGGCCAGCGCTTCGGCGATGGCCGCGCCGATGCCGCGGGACGCGCCGGTGACCAGCGCGACCTTGCCGTCCAGGGGCTTTTCCCAGTTCGCGGGCGCGGAAGCCGTCTTGCCCTCGGTGCCGATCCGGATCACCTGCGCGTCGACGAACGCCGACTTCGCCGAGAGCAGGAAGCGCAGCGTCGAGTCCGTTGCCTCTTCGGCGCCGTCGGCGACGTACACGAGCTGGGCGGTGGCGCCGCGCTTCAGCTCCTTGCCCACCGAACGGATGAAGCCTTCGAGCGCGCGCTGCGCGATCCGCTCGCGGCCCTCGACCTGCTCCGGCGGCGTGCCCAGCACGACCACCCGGCCGGACGGGCCGACACTGCGGATCACCGGGTGGAAGAAGTCGTAGACCTCGCGCAGGCGCGCGGGGTCGGTGACGCCCGTGGCGTCGAAGACCAGCGCCGCGTGCCGGTCGGCCGCGGTGGTGATGACCTCGATGCCGGCGTCGGCCATCTGGTCGCGAAGGGTCTTCTCCAGCCGTCCGCCGGGCGCGGCGCCCAGGAGTGCGGGACCCTCGAGAGCGGGTTGCCCGGGCTTGTACCGGCGCAGCGTCGCGGGATTGGGCAGGCCGAGCTTCGGCACCACGAACTTCCCCACCGGGGTTTTCGTGAACTGCTGGTACCTGTCAGCCATCGGTTGCCTCCCGTGCAGTCTGCGTCACGTCGGAGTCTAACCTACTCGCTAGTAGGTTACAGTGTGAGGGACACGACCAGAGAGGTGAAGTCATGCCACCGAAACCGCGACATTCAAAGCAGGCGCCCGCGGTACGCAAGGTCGCGATCATCGGGGGCAACCGGATCCCCTTCGCGAGGTCCAACGGCCCGTACGCGAAGGCGTCGAACCAGGACATGTTCACCGCCGCCCTCGACGGCCTGGTCAGCCGCTTCTCGCTGCAGGGCGAGGTGATCGGCGAGGTCGCCGCCGGCGCGGTGCTCAAGCACTCGAAGGACTTCAACCTGGCCCGCGAGAGCGTGCTGGGCAGCAAGCTTTCGCCCGCGACGCCCGCGTCCGACGTCCAGATGGCGTGTGGCACCGGGCTGCAGGCGATCGTCAACGTCGCCAACAAGATCGCGCTCGGCCAGCTCGACTCGGCCATCGCCGGCGGCGTCGACACCACCAGCGACGCGCCGCTCGCCGTCAACGAGGACCTGCGCCAGATCCTCATCCAGCTCAACGCGGCCAAGACGCTCGGCGACCGCCTCAAGCTCGTCGCGAAGATCCGGCCCGGGCACATCGTCCCGGCGATCCCGCGCAACGAGGAGCCGCGCACCGGGCTGTCGATGGGCGAGCACGCCGCGCTGACGGCCAAGGTCTGGGAGATCACCCGCGAGGCGCAGGACGAACTGGCCGCAAGCAGCCATCAGAAGCTGGCCGCCGCCTACGACCGCGGGTTCTTCGACGACCTCGTGACGCCGTTCCTCAAGCTCGCGCGCGACCAGAACCTGCGCCCGGACTCGACCGCGGAGAAGCTCGCCAAGCTCAAGCCGGCCTTCGGCGGCCCGGACGGCACGATGACGGCGGGCAACTCGACGCCGCTGACCGACGGCGCCTCGACGGTCCTGCTCGCCACCGACGAGTGGGCGAAGGCGCACAAGCTGCCGGTGCTGGCCTACCTGACGTTCTCGCAGACGGCGGCCGTCGACTACGTCCACGGCGACGAAGGCTTGCTGATGGCGCCCGCGTACGCCGTGCCGCGGATGCTCGCGCGGGCCGGGCTCTCGCTGCAGGACTTCGACTTCTACGAGATCCACGAGGCGTTCGCGTCGCAGGTGCTGGCGACGCTCAAGGCGTGGGAGGACCCGGCGTTCGCCAAGGAGAAGCTGGAGCTGGACGCGCCGCTCGGCGCGATCGACCGGGCGAAGCTCAACGTCAACGGGTCCTCGCTGGCGGCCGGGCACCCGTTCGCCGCGACCGGCGGCCGGATCGTCGCGACGCTGGCGAAGCTGCTGCACGAGAAGGGGTCCGGCCGCGGCCTGATCTCGATCTGCGCGGCCGGCGGCCAGGGCGTCACCGCGATCCTGGAGAAGTAACCGCACGCGAAAGGGCCGTCCCCCGCGGGGGACGGCCCTTTTCGATGGTCAGTTGGGGAGCACCTTCTGCGCCCGCTTCGCGAGCTTGTTCGCGCGCTTCTCGGCCTTGCGGCTCAGCTTCCCGGCCGCGGCGCCGACGTCCTTCGCGGCGTGCCGCGCCCGCCAAGCCGCCGACGGCTTCCCGTGCGTGTCGCTGACCGCGAGCAGCAGGCCACCGGCCAGGCTCGCGTTCTTGAAGAACTGGATCTGCTGCTGCTGGCGCTCGCCCGGGTCCTTGATGGTCCAGAAGCTGTGCGTCGACAGCGTCGTCGGCACCAGGCTGCCGAGGAGCAGCCCCGCCGCGAGCCGCGGCGCCTTGCCGGCCGCGAACGCGAGACCGGCGCCGATCTTCACCGCGGCGTCGATCCGGACGAGCGTCACCGGGTCACGGGGAACCTGCTCCGGCACGACGTCGCCGAACTTCTCGAACGCGTTGTTGAGGAACGGTTCCGCCGCCTTGGCGTGCCCCTCGGCCTGCCTCAGCGCATTGATCCCGCCCGTCACGAAGATCGTGGCGAGCAGTGGACGTGCCACTCGACGGAGTATCACGGTCATAGCCTTCCTCGTACGGGCCGCTGCCTGGTCGAACCTACTCCGTGGATGCCCGCTCGGCCCGTGCTCGAATCCTCATCGGGCTTTCTGCGAAAATATCGTGAAAGTTCTAGATAGTCCTATAAAGCTTTAGCGGTTGACCTTGACGCAGCGTCAACTTCTATCGTCGAGGACATGGAGTGGTCGATCCAGGACATCGCCCGCTCGGCCGGGACCACGAGCCGGACGCTGCGCCACTACGGCGCGGTCGGGCTGCTCGAGCCCAGCCGGATCGGCGGCAACGGCTACCGCTACTACGACGAGCAGGCGCTCGTCCGGCTGCAGCGGATCCTGCTGCTGCGCGAGCTCGGCCTCGGGCTCCCGGCCATCGCCGAGGTGCTCGACGGGCAGCGCGACAGCGCCGCGGCGCTCGAGACCCACCTGGAGCTGCTCGAAGAGGAGCAGCGGCGGATCGGACGGCAGATCGAGTCGGTCCGCACGACCCTCCGGAAACTGAAGGGAGGTGAACGACTGATGGCAGAAGAAGTCTTCGACGGCTTCGACCACACGAAGTACGAGAAGGAAGTGACTTCACGATGGGGCGCTGACGCGTACCGGCGCGGCGACCAGTGGTGGAGTTCGTTGTCGGCCGAGGAGAAGAAGGCCCACCAGCAGGAGCAGCTCGACATCGCGGCGGCGTTCGGCGCGGCGCACGCTTCGGGTTCGACGCCGGATTCCGGCGAGGTCCAGGCGATCACGCGACGGCTGCACGAGTGGCTGCGGCCGGCGGTCTCGTCGGTGTCGGCGGGGTACTTCGCGGGACTCGGGCAGTTGTACGTGGACGACCCGCGCTACGGACTCGAAGGCGCGACGGCCGAGTTCGTCCGGGATGCGATGAAGATCTACGCGGAACGGAACCTCAGTGACTAGTCGCGCGTCGTAAGGGCGCACTGGGGGTAGGGACGAGCAGGGCTGCAGACCTGTTCGTCTCTATGTACGGCCATCCGGGCCAACCTCGGCGACACGCGCTAGCTGTCTATGGCGGAATATCGGGCTCACGCTAGAAACGCCGATAACTTGGCAGAGTGGACCCCATCCGCAACCCCTTCGCGCCGGGCGCCGGGCAACGGCCGCCCGAGCTGGCCGGGCGCGAGCGTGAGCTCAAAGCCTTCGAAGTGGTGCTGGAGCGGGTTGCGCGGGGGAGACCCGAACGCAGTCTCGTGCTCACCGGGCTGCGCGGGGTCGGGAAGACCGTGCTCCTCGGGGAACTGCGGGCGATGGCCGTGCGGCACAAGTGGGGCGCCGGGAAGATCGAAGCCAGGCCGGACGCCGAACTGCGGCGGCCGCTGTCGGCCGCGCTGCACCGGGCCATCCGGGACCTCGCCGTGCGGCACCGCGCTCCGGATCGGGTCGAAGAGGTGCTCGGCGTCCTGAAGGCGTTCGCGCTGCGGGCCAACAAGCCCGACGCCAAGCTGCGCGACCGGTGGCAACCAGGCATCGACGTGCCCGCCGCGCAGGGGCGGGCCGACTCCGGGGACATCGAGATCGACCTCGTCGAGCTGTTCACCGACGTCGCCGAGCTGGCCGCCGACGTCGGCACCGGCGTCGCGGTGCTCATCGACGAGATCCAGGACCTGCAGCCGGACGACGTCTCGGCGTTGTGCGCGGCTTGCCACGAGCTGTCCCAGTCCGGTGCGCCACTCGTCGTCGTCGGGGCCGGGCTGCCGCACGTGCCCGCGGTGCTTTCGGCGTCGAAGTCCTACTCCGAGCGGCTCTTCCGGTTCGCGCGCATCGACCGGCTCAGCCGGGAGGACGCCGACTTCGCCGTGATGGCGCCGATCGAGCGCGAGGACGCCGGCATCGAGCCGGAAGCCCTCGACGCGCTCTTCGACGCGTCCGGCGGCTATCCCTACTTCATCCAGGCCTACGGCAAGGCGGCCTGGGACGCCGCGCCGTCCGACCCGATCACGGTCAAGGACGTCCAGGTCGCGGCGCCCGAGGCGGAGTCGGAGCTGGCGGTCGGCTTCTTCGGGTCACGCTACGAACGCGCGACGCCGGCCGAGCGGGAGTACCTGCAGGCGATGGCCTCGCTGACCCAGGGCCGCGACGAGCCCGCCGGCACCGCCGACGTCGCCGTGTTCCTCGGGCGGAAGCCGTCGTCGCTGTCGCCGGCGCGCGACAGCCTGATGAAGAAGGGCCTCGTGTACTCCGCCGAGCGGGGACAGATCGCCTTCACCGTCCCGCACTTCGGCCACTACCTGCTCGGCCGCGACTGACCTGGGCTTTTCCTGCTGTCTCGCGGTCTATCCGGCTCGCTACACAAATCTTGCCTATTCGCTATAGATGCCTAGATAGCTGTAGCGGGTTGCTTCGCCGTGACCGCCGCCACCCCAGATGTCTCCGGCCTATGCCCACTTTTGCCGACAATTCATCGGCGAGTGCGCCACATCACCGGATATTCGTTGGCTTCCTTGTGAAAAAAGGTGCATACTAGAAGCACAAGCCACCTAGACCCTCTGAAGGGGATGCAGACACCGATGAACAACATCGCCGCCAAGCTCCGTGCCCGTCGCGCCGAGGTTCGCACTCGCCGGGCGCTGAACCGGGCGATCGACACCGCCGCCACTGCGACGGTCCGTCAGGAACTCATCGCGATCGCGCAGGCTCGCTCCGCGTACATGCGCTGATCTCTCACCCCGTGGCGGTCGCCCATTCGAGTGACCTATGCCACAAACTGATGAAGGTGTAACGCCACCCGAAGGGGTGTCGATACCCCCTACGACCCCGTGATGCTGGCGGACCCCCGACCTGGCAGCATCGCGGGGTTTCCCATGTCCGAAATCCCCTTGCCGGCGCCGCCCTACCGAGTAATCTTTGACTTCGTCAACGAACTTGTTGAGGTGGTCAATGAACGACGCTCAGCTGGCCGGCCGCGTGGCCGCGGTCCGTGCCTTCAACCGGCTCTACACCGGCGTCATCGGCGTGCTCGACGAAGGGCCGGCGGACGCCGAGTACTCGCTGCCGGAAGCCCGCGTGCTCTTCGAGCTCGCCCACCAGGACCCGCTGCCGGTGACGGACCTGCGGAAACGTCTCGACCTCGACGCCGGCTACGCCAGCAGGCTGCTCGCGCGGCTCGAATCCCGCGGGCTGATCGTGCGCGAACGGTCCGAGGAGGACGCCCGCCGCCAGCTCGTCCGGCCGACCGCGGCGGGCCGGGACGCCTTCGCGGTGCTGAACCGCCGCTCCACCGACCAGATCGGCGGGCTGCTGCGCCGCTTCGCCGACGAAGACCAGCAGCGCCTGCTGGCCGCGATGCACACGATCGGCGACCTGGTCGGTGACCGCCGCCGCGACCCGGCCCTCGTTCTCCGCCCGCCACGACCGGGTGACCTCGGTTGGGTGGTGGAACGGCACGGCGCGCTCTACGCCCGCGAGTACGGCTTCGACGCCCGGTTCGAGGCGCTCGTCGCCCGGATCGTCGCGGACTTCGCCGAAACCCACCACGATCAGCGGCAGGCCCTCTGGATCGCGGAGCTGGACGGCGAGCGGGCCGGCAGCATCGCGTGCACCCGCGGGCCGGACGCGGACACGGCGAAGCTCCGCTTGCTGCTGCTCGAGCCGTCGGCCCGCGGGCACGGCGTGGGCAAGCGGCTGGTCACCGAGTGCGTGGAGTTCGCCAGGGCACACGGCTACCGGGCGATGGAGCTGTCGACGGTCTCCATCCTCGACGCAGCGCGTTCGCTGTACCGGGCGGCCGGGTTCGAACTCGTCGCCACCGAGGATTTCGACACCTGGGGACCGAAGCTGACCGACGAGACCTGGCGCCTCGAGTTCTAGCGCGGGACCCGGCCGAGCAGGAAGAACTCGGGGTTCGGCCGGAGCGCGGTGAGGTGGGCGAGCCGGTTCGACATGGCGAACAACGCCGTGATCGCGCCGACGTCCCAGATCTCGTCGTCGGTCAGCCCGGCGTTGCGGGCGGCTTCAAGGTCTCCTTCGCCGAACAGGGCCGAGTCCTGGGCGAGCGCCAGTGCCAGGTCGACGATCGCGCGGCCGCGTTCGTCCAGTTCGACCTGCCACGGGTTGCTCGACACCCGGTCGGCCAGTTCCGGGTCCTTCGCGCGGATGCGCAGGATGGCGCCGTGCGCGACGACGCAGTAGGTGCAGTGGTTGGCGCCGGACGTGGCGACGACGACCAGCTCGCGCTCGGCCTTGCCGAGTCCGCCGGCGCGTTCCATCAGCGCGTCGTGGTAGTCGAGGAACGCACGCAGCTCGGCGGGGCGGTGGCCGAGCGCGCGGAAGATGTTCGGCACGAACCCGGACTTCTCCGCGATCCCGCCGATGCGCTCGCGCAGGTCCTCGGGCAGGTCTTCGAGTTCCGTGATCGGGAATCGGCTCACCGCATCGCTCATTCCCTTCACGCTAGCCGTGGTTGGCTGTCGGCGTGACGGACTACGTCGACGGGTACTGCGAACGTGTTGCGCCTGGCCTCTGGGGTGAGCCGCTCAACAGTCTCAGCAACCTCGCCTTCCTCGTCGCCGCCGTGCTCGTGTGGCGGCTGGCCAACGGGGACCGGACCGGGCGGGTGCTCGCCGGGCTGATCGGGCTCGTCTTCGTCGCGAGCACCGTTTTCCACCTGCTGGCGACGCGGTGGGCCGCCGTCGCGGATTCCGTGGCGATCCTCGGGTTCATGCTGTTCGCGCGCCGGTACTGGAGCCCACGACACGCGTGGCTAGCCGCGCCCGCGTTCCTCGCGCTGACCGTCGTCACGGCGTTGCTGGGCGGCGGGCTCTACCTGGGCGCTTTGATCGGCCTAGCCGCCTTCGCCGCCGTACTCGCCTTCGCCCGTGACGCCTACTGGACGCACTTCGCCGTGGCGGGCGCCGTTTTCGCGCTCTCGTTGAGCTTGCGCGCACTCGACCGGGACGTGTGCGGCTACGTCCCGGTCGGTACGCACTTCCTCTGGCACCTGCTCAACGGCGTGGTGCTCTACCTCGTCTCGCGGACGCTCGTGCTCAAGAACCGTCCTTAGTGGACACCGATCGGGCGCAGGTTCTTGTCGTGCTCGTCGGTGTGGTAGTCCTCGGGCTCCGTGTCGTCGGTGCCGTTGAAGACCTTCATCTGCCGGGCGATCACCGTGACGATCGCCGCGATCACCAGGTTGCCGATCAACGCCACGAACCCGACGTAGATCTGGACCGCCGAACCCGCGAACGGGTGCCAGCCGAGCAGCGACAGGTTGCCCAGTGACAGCGCCGAACCACCGAAGTGCTGCTTGCCGTTGGCCGGGTTGGGGATGCCGTACAGCATGATCAGACCCCAGCCGATGCCGACGACCCAGCCCGCGATCAGGCCCCAGCGGTGGAACCAGCGCGTGTACAGCGCGAGCGCCACGGCCGGCAGCGTCTGCAGGATCAGGACGCCGCCGATGAGCTGGAGGTCGATCGAGAACTGCGGGTCGATCAGGATGATCACGGCCACCGCGCCGAGCTTCACGACCAGCGAAGCCAGCTTCGCCTGCTTCGCCTCTTCCTGCGGTGTCGCGTTCTTGCGGATGTATTCCTTGTAGATGTTGCGCGTCCACAGGTTGGCCGCGGCGATCGACATGATCGCGGCCGGCACCAGTGCACCGATGCCGATCGCGGCGAACGCGATGCCGGCGAACCAGGACGAGAACTGGCTGTCGAACAGGACCGGGACGATCGTGTTGCCGTCCGCCTTGCCGGTGGCCGCGTTCGTCAGCGGCTTGACGCCGGCCGTGATCGCCACGTACCCGAGCAGCGCCAGCAGGCCGAGCACCAGCGAGTACGCCGGCAGCGCGACCATGTTCCGCTTGATCACGCTGCGGCCGCGCGAGGCCAGCACGCTGGTCAGCGAGTGCGGGTACAGGAACAGCGCGAGCGCCGAGCCCAGTGCCAGCGTCGCGTACTGCAGCTGGTTGTTGGCCGTGAGCAGGATCGACCCGGCCGGCTTGCCGGTGGTCGGGTTCGGCGTGCCGAGCTTCTTCGCCGCCGCGTCGAAGATGTGCGACCAGCCGCCCAGCTTCGAGGGCAGGTAGATGATCGCCACCAGGATCACGATGTAGATCAGGATGTCCTTGACGAACGCGATGAGCGCAGGCGCCCGCAGGCCGGACTGGTAGGTGTAGAAGGCCAGGATCACGAAGGCGACCAGCAGCGGCAGGTGCCCGACGACACCGGAGCCGTTGATGCCCATCGTCCGCAGCACGGCTTCGAGGCCGACCAGCTGCAGCGCGATGTACGGCATGGTCGCGACGATGCCGGTGATCGCGACCAGCAGCGCGAGGATCGGCGAGCCGAAGCGGCCGCGCACGAAGTCGGCCGGGGTGACGTAGCCGCGCACCCGCGAAACCGACCACATCCGCAACGCCGGGAGCAGCACGATCGGGTAGACGACGATCGTGTACGGCAGCGCGTAGAGGCCCAGTGCGCCGGCGCTGAACACCAGCGCGGGCACCGCGACGAACGTGTACGCCGTGTAGAGGTCACCGCCGAGCAGGAACCAGGTGACCCACGAGCCGAACTTGCGGCCGCCGAGGCCCCATTCGTCCAGGTGGTCCAGCGCGCCGCCCCGCTGCCAGCGGGACGCCATGAAGCCGAGCACGGTGACCAGGGCGAACAAGATCGTGAAGATGATCAGCTCGGGCCACTGCAGGTTGCTCATCGAGCGCCCCCCTCGTCCAGGTCCTCGACGCTCAGCTTGTCCGCGGCGTCAACGGTCGGCTTGTCCCGCGTCATCACGAAGACGATCAAGGTGCTCAGCACCCCGACGCCGACCATGAGGAACTGGAACCAGTAGAAGAACGGCATCCCGAACAACCGTGGACCGTCCATGTTGAACAATGGCGTGACCAGGACCAGCAGCGGGACGATCAGGAGCAGGTTCCACGGGCTGAACTGGAACCCGCGCACCTTTCCGTCGTGCTTCACAGTCGACATCGGACCTCACCTAACACTCCCGTAACCGACTGCCTGACCTTATGACCTCGGTGACGGCGCGTCACGTCTGTCCGATATCGATTTGATCGCCCCGGCCGCCGATGCCGACCAACGTCGGTTGCCCCACCATCGCGAGCCCTATATCAATAGCCCGACTCCGCACGCGCAAACCCAAAAGGGGCAACCGTATGACACGACTCCGCTACGCGGTGGTGATCCCGGCCATCGCCGGCACCCTGCTGGCCGGGTTCACGCCTGCGTTCGCAGGTCAGGAGGTCGCGGCCGGTAAGCAGCCGCTGAACTCCACGAACATCCCGGCGCAGTACGCGAACCAGAAGCTCGACTGGCACAAGTGCGCTGTCCCCTCCGAGCTGCCGACGGCCCCGCCCGCGGGTGCCGAGGACATGGAGTGCGCGACCTACAAGACCCCGCGCAACTGGTACCAGGCGAACGCCCAGATCGACCTGACCATCGCGGTCAGCCGCCTGAAGGCGACCAAGGACGCGACCGCCAGCGTCGTCACCAACCCCGGTGGCCCCGGCGCGCCCGGCCGCAACTTCCCGGCCCGCCTGCGCAACCAGCCGAAGCTGCGCGAGCATCAGGAGATCGTCGGGTTCGACCCGCGCGGCACCGGCAAGAGCACCAACATCACCTGCGGCGGCGCCATCGGGACCGGCGCGGACCTGGACCCGCGTGACCGCGACCGCGGCAACCTGAACCTGATCCTGCAGGCGACGAAGTACGCGGCACTGTCCTGCCAGCAGAAGTCCGGCGAGCTGGGCCCGCTGATCAACACCGACCAGACGGTCAAGGACATCGACCTGCTGCGCGTGCTGCTCGGCCGCGACAAGATCAACTGGGTCGGTTACTCCGCGGGCACCTGGATGGGCGCGCACTACGCGCAGGCCTACCCGACCCGCACCGGCCGGTTCGTGCTCGACTCGGCGACCGAGTTCACCACGACCTGGCAGAAGTCGTTCGACTGGCAGCCGCTCGGCTTCGAGCGCCGCTTCCGGTCCGACTTCCTCCCGTGGGTGGCGAAGTACGACAGCCTCTACCACTTCGGCACCACCGGTGAGGCGGCCCGCCAGACCTACGAGCAGGTCCGCTACGCCCTGACCCAGGGCGCGGTCACCCTGCCCGACGGTTCGACCGTCTCGGCCAACGGCCTGGACTCGTTCATCGCGTCGCAGATCTACTCCAAGCGTGCCTTCCCCGGCCTGGCCGACTACCTGGTCAGCGTCCGCACGCTGACCCAGGGCACCGCTTCGGCGCAGGCCAAGTCCTCGGCCGCGCAGAAGGTCAAGGCCGGCGACAAGAGCACCGTCACCTACGGCCCGCAGCCGCTGATGGTGCCGGCCGACGGCGACTCCTACGACGCCAGCTTCTGGACCATCCCGTGCAACGAGGGTCCGTGGACCGGCTCGCCCAACAGCGCCATCCGGGACTCGCAGAAGCTGATCGACCAGCAGCTGCCGCTCCTGGGTGCCGGCTGGTTCATCCAGCCGTGCCTGTTCTGGAAGAAGCCGCCGTCCCCGCTCCCGGTGCTGGACGGCAAGGGTGTCCCGCCGGTGCTGATCGTCGAGTCGGAGCACGACCCGGCGACGCCGATCGAGGGCGCGCGGCGCGCGCACAAGGCGTTCGCGGGTTCGCGGATGCTGACCATCACCGGCGAGGGTGACCACGGCATCTACGCCGGCGGCAACGCGGGTGTGGACAAGGTCGTGGAAGCCTACCTCGTCGACGGCGTGGTGCCGAACGACCAGAGCCTGCCCGGCATGCCACTTCCGGTGCCCGCGGGCGCCTGAGGGCACTAGATGTGGTGGGGCCCCGTCGAGCTTCGGCTCGGCGGGGCCTTTTCCACACCTGTGCACAGAGTTATCCACAGGCGGTGGACAACTCGGGTGGTATTAGAATGCCACCCATGGTGCGCGTACCGCTTACGGATGAAGAGCGCGAACGAGGCGAACGCCTCGGCCAGGCGCTGCGCGCGGCGCGAGCCGGCCGGAGCATGGTCGACGTCGCCGCGGAGGCGGGGATCTCGGTCGAGACGCTCCGGAAGATCGAGACCGGCCGTATCCCGACACCGGCGTTCTTCACGGTCGCGGCCATCGCCGACGCCGTCGGCCTGCCGCTGGAGGAGCTGCGCGCGGCCGTCACGCCCGCCGCGTCACCGCCACTTTCGCAGGCGAGCTGACCAGCGGAAATGCCCTGGCGCCTCACCGAAGACATCGACGGCTTCCTCGCCCGGACCGGCGACTTCCTGCGCTCGCGGCCCGCGCTGCACACCTCGCAGCTGACCCGGCTCGAGAAGCTGCGGACGCACGGGGAACCGGGCACGCTCTTCGGCTGGCTGGAGGACGGCGAGGTCAGCGCGATCTTCTACCGCCGTCCATCGCAACGCCTGGTCCTGACTTCGGTCGCACCCGAGCAGGCCGACGCCCTCGCCGCCGAACTGGCCGGCCGGTCGTTGTCCGGAGTGACCGCGGACGACGACTCCGCCACCGCTTTCGCCGAAGCGTGGCAGCGGCGCACCGACGCGGTGCCGGTGCCCGGCATGCGGGTCCGGCTCCACCGGCTGGGCACGCTCAGCCCGCCGGAGCCGATGCCCGAAGGCCGCGCCGTGGACGCGCGGGACCGCGCGGAGATCATCCGCTGGTGCAGCGAGTTCGCCACCGCAGTCGGGCAAGCGCCCATCACCGATGAGCGGTCTTGGGCCGCCTCGAACTTCGCCGACAAGCAGTTCACGTTCTGGGAGACCGACTCGCCCGTCGCCATGGCGGGCTCGACCCCGGTGCTGGCGGGCATGGTCCGGGTCGACCCCGTCTACACCCCGGCCCGTTCCCACGGCCGGGGTTACGCGGGCGCCGTGACGGCCGCCGTGAGCCGGGCCGCCCTGGCGGCGGGCGCGACGGACGTCGTCCTCTACAGCGATCCCGCCAACGTCACCGGCAACGCCCTGTACCGGCGCCTCGGCTTCGTCCCGATCGCCACTTTCCGCGGGTACGACTTCCGCTAGAGCGGCCGCAGCTGCTTGAGGATGTGCTCGCGGTCGTTGAGGAACACGCACCCGGGCACCGGCAGGTCGTAGCTGTTGAGCAGCTTCTCGAAGTCGGAGAACTCGTCGGCGGAGAAGCCGAAGCCGACCCGGAACGCGTGCGCGGCCAGCACGTCGGCCAGTTCCTCCCACTCGCCGGCCCACAGCAGCGTCCGGTAGTGCGTGTAGTCCTCCGGGGAGAGCCGGTTGCCGATCGTGGTCAGCACGCTGTCGGCGAAGAAGCTGATCCGGTTGCCCTTGAGGTCGGCGACCGTCGGGTTCGCCGGGTCCCGCGCGGTGTCGGGGTTGCGGACCACGCCCGGCCCGGCCACCGGGTAGGCGGTGTGCACGTGCCCGTTGTCCTCGACCAGCACGATCAGGTGGACGTTGAACCGCTCGCCGGCGCAGCGCCAGCGGCCGTTGCGCTGCTGCCGCCGGGCCTCGCTCGGATCGTTCGCGACGTCCTTGACCACGGAGATGATCTGCTCGTCGGTCCAGCCGGCCGGGAACTCGCTGGTCGCCCTGCGCCCGACGCCCGGTGCGTGCCCGCCGCCCACTCGCTGCTCCCTTCGTCGCACCGAGAGTAGGTCAAACGGCGGCGGCGAGCAGCACGATGCCGATGACCTGAAGGTCGAGACCGCGGAAGAGCTGGCGGACGAGGTTGGCCGGCATCGGGCCCATCGGGGTGTCGACGAACGCGGGATTCGCGTAGTCAACGGCGGTCCGGGTGACCGTGCGCAGGATCGAAAGCACCGACAGCGGCACGGCGAGCCACGCCATCGCGGCGAACGACGTCCCACCCGCGAGGGTGACCGCGAAGAGCGCTGCCGCCCAGAGCAGGCCGACGCCGGCGAGCACCACGCCGTGGGCCAGCACGAGGGCCCGGTCCGCCGAGCCCACCCACCGCCGGCGTCCCGGGTTGCGCCAGAGCTCGCCCAGCCCGCCGCCGAACGGCGTCAGCGCGACGTACCCGCCGATGCCGATCAGGACCGCGCCCGGCACCGTCGGCACCGCGATGTGCGCGACGACGACCGCCAGGCCGACCAGCAGCGCCGCGCCCGCGTACCGCGCCCGGCCGAGGGTGCCCGCCCAGGCCAGCCGCAGCGGCGTCGGGCGGCGCAGCGAAAGCCCGCCGGTCGGCGCGGACGGCGGGAGCAGCATCATCGGGTCGAGGAAGGTGACGGCGACCGAGCGCAGCACCCGGCCGTCCCACCCGGCGAGCAGCGCCGCCCGGCCCGCGCGCGACACCGGTTCGCCGCCGAAGGCGAGCGGCAGCGCGGCGGCCAGGACCCCGGCCGCGACGAACTGGACCGTGGCCGGGCCGAGGCCGAGCGCGGCGATCCCCAAGCCGAGGACCGCGAGCACCAGCGGACCCAGCGCGTCGAGACGCAGCGAAGTCCGCCGAGCCGAAGCGAAGGCCGCCACCCCGGTCGCGGCGACGATCGCGACCGCCGCCCGCCACTGCTCCAGCCCGGCGCCACCGACGGCGAGCAGCAGCGCGGCCAGGTAGCCGGTCACCGCGACCACCCCGGTCCACGCGCCGAGCAGCCGCAGCGTGACGACGCGGCCGCGGTCGACCGGCGCGAAGTCGAGCCAGGTCAGCTCGGCCGGTTCGACCCACGCGAAGCCGCGCCGCAGCAGGCCGCGCCAGCCCACCGCGCAGCAGAGCGTCAGCAGGCCGAGCACGGCCGGGAAGTCCACGAGGGACGACCCGTAGAGCGCCGGCCGCCAGCCGTCGACGTGGAAGAACGCGGTGAACAGGAACCCGAAGCCGAACAGGAAGACGAAGCCGGCGGTATCACCGCTGAAGATCCCGCCGAACCGCTTGCGACCCGGGATCCGCATCCGGCGTGGGGTCGTCTCCACCCTTGCCCCCACCACCGCCCTCAACCGAGGCGCCTTGCGCCGCTGTGTCATCAAAACAGTTCGAGCACGCTGTCCGCGGCTTCCAGCAGCGGCGGGTGGTGGGTGGCCACCACGACCGCCGCGCCGGCCGCCGTCGACCGGGCGATCACCTCGACCAGCCACTCCTTGCCCGCCGTGTCCAGCGCGCGTTCCGGCTCGTCCAGCAGGAGCACCCGGTGCGGCCGGGCGGTGACGCCGAGCAGCAGCAGGCGACGGCGCTGGCCCGCGGAAAAGTGCCCGGACGTCACGCGCACGCGTTCGCCGAGGCCCGCGTCGCGCAGCAGTTCCTCGTGGTCGCCGAGGTCGGCGCCGAACGAACCGGACAGCAGCTCGAGGTGCTGCAACGGCGTCAACTCGGCGAAGAAGTCGGAGTCGTCGAACAGCACCGACACCTTGCGCCGGAACTCGACGTCCCGCTCGTCCGGCAGCTTGCCGTCGATCAGCACACGGCCCCGCTGCGGCTTCTGCATGCCGTAGAAGCAGCGCATCAGGGTCGATTTGCCGGCGCCGTTGGGCCCGACGATCGCGGCGCACTCCCCGGGGTCGACGGAGAAGTCGAGGTCGTCGAACAGCCACAGCTCGCCGGCCCGGACGCCGAGCGCCTTCGCGTCGATCACCGGAGGTGCTCGAGGACCGGCGCGAACTCCGCCAGGAACGGTTCCAGGATGGTGAAGTAGCTGAAGCCGAACCGCTCCCGGTGCCCGCGGAGCTGGTCGGCGATCTGCGCGGGGGTGCCGATGAGGGCCACCGGCAGCTCGCCGGCCTCCTGGGCGGTCAACCGGCCGCCGGCGAGCTGCTCGACCTCGGCCAGGCCGGCCGCGCGGTCGTTCGTCACCTTCACGAACTGGCAGAGGAGGTTGAACTCCACCTCGGACTCGCGCTCGCCGAGCCTCGCCCGGACGAAGGCCACCCGCTCGTCGACCTCCTCGGGCGCGGCCGCGGCCAGTGGCGCGCCATCGGGCGTCTTGGTGGTGCCGGTGAAGCCGATGATGTCGGCGTGCTCGGCGGCCAGCGTCAAGACCCGGTCGCCGCGGCCGGCGAGCAGCAGCGGCGGCCCTTCGGGACGCGCGGGCGCGGGCTTGTGCTCGGGGTCGGCGTACGACCGCTTGAGCTCGGCGATCGTCCGCTCGAGGTGGTCGACGCGCTCGCGGGCGGGCGGGAACGGCATCCCGGCGGCCTCGAACTCCTCCTTGACGTACCCGGCGCCGAGCCCGAGCTCCAGCCGTCCGCCGGTGAACTGGTCAGTGCCCGTGACGTCCCGGGCGAGCAGCACCGGGTTGTAGAACGGCGTGTTGAGCACGAAGGTGTTCAGCTTGACGCGCGAAGTGACCTCGCCGGCCAGCACGAGCGCCGGGAACGGCGGCGCCATGCCCAGGTGGTCGGCCGCGGACAGGACGTCGTAGCCGAGGTCCTCGGCCTTGCGGCACTTTTCGACCCAGGCGGCGCGGCTGTCCGGCACGACCATGTTGACACCGAAGCGGAAATCCCCAGTCATGCCGACCAAGGTACTCAACGGAGCTTTTCGATCACCGGGGCGAGCCTGGTCAGGTCGTCTTCGAGCACCGTGAAGTAGCTGACGCCGAGGGTCTCCCGAGTCCGCAGCAGCTGCTCGGCCACCGCTTCCGCCGTGCCGGCGAGGACCGTGGCCAGCGTGCCGAGCTCCTCGACGCCGAGGTGCGGCACGAGCTGGTGCGCCGCCTCCAGGGCCGCCCGCCGGTCATCGGTGATCCGGACGAAGTGGACCATCAGGTTCAGCTCGGCGTCCCGGCCGTCCAGCACCCGCTTCACGAAGGCGGCGCGCTCGGCGAGTGCCGCGGAACCGGCCAGGGCGAGCCGTCCCTCGGCCGCGCCGGGCGCCGTGCCGGTGAGGGCGATGGTGTCGGCGTGCGCGGCGGCGAAGGTCAGCATCCGGTCGCCGCGGCCGCCGAGCAGCAGCGGCGGCCGCGGGCGGCCGGTGAACGCGCCCTCGATCTCGGTGACCACGTCGACGAGCCGCCGGAACCGACGGCCGGGGGTGCCCCAGTCCATCCCGGCGGCTTCGAACTCCGCGCGGACGTACCCGGCGCCGATCCCGATCTCCACCCGGCCGCCGGTGAACTCGTCGAGCCCGGTGAGGTCCCGCGCCAGCAGGACGGGGTTGTGGAAGCTCGCGTTGAGGACGTAGGTGCTCAGCCGGACCCGCTCGGTGGCTTCGGCCGCGAGGAGCAGGGCGGGCACCGGCGCGACCCGGCCGAGGTGGTCGACCACCCCGACGACGTCGTAGCCGAGGTCCTCGGCCTGGCGGCACTTCGCCACCCAATCGGCCCGTGAGCCGGGCACGTACAACGCCACCCCGAAGCGGAACGGTCTCATGGCCGCGAAGCTACATGCAGAAGGGGACGTCCCGAGGGACGTCCCCTTCTGCGGTCGGGAAAGCTCAGCGCAGGCGCTGGGCCAGCGCGTCGAGCTCGTCACGCAGCGAGGTCGGCACCTTGTCGCCGATCTTCGCGAACCACTCCTCGATCAGCGGCACCTCCTCGCGCCACTCCTCGGGCTTGACGTCCAGGGCGGCCTGGATGTCCTCGATCGGCTCGGTCAGGCCCTCGGTGTCGAGGTCCTCGGCCCGCGGCACGAAGCCGACCGGCGTCTCGACGGCGTTGCCCTTGCCCTCGACGCGCTCGACGACCCACTTGAGGATCCGCGAGTTCTCGCCGAAGCCCGGCCACAGGAAGCGGCCGTCGTCGCCGCGGCGGAACCAGTTGACGTAGAAGATCTTCGGCAGCTTGGTCGCGTCGGCGTTCTTGCCCAGGTTCAGCCAGTGCTTGAAGTAGTCACCGGCGTGGTAGCCGAGGAACGGCAGCATCGCCATCGGGTCGCGGCGCACGTTGCCGACCGCGCCGGCCGCCGCGGCGGTGGTTTCCGACGACATCGTGGCGCCCATGAACACGCCGTGCTGCCAGTCGCGGGCCTCGTTCACCAGCGGCACCGTGGTCTTGCGACGGCCCCCGAACAGGATCGCCGAGATCGGCACGCCCTTCGGGTCGTCCCACTCCGGCGCGAGGATCGGGCACTGCGACATCGGCGTGCAGTAGCGCGAGTTCGGGTGGGCGGCCTTCTCGTCGGAGTCCGGCGTCCAGTCCTGCTGCTTCCACGAGGTGGCGTGCGCGGGCTTGTTCTCCATGCCCTCCCACCAGATGTCGCCGTCGTCGGTCAGGGCGACGTTCGTGAAGACCGTGTTGCCCTTCTCGATCGTGCGCATGGCGTTCGGGTTGGTGTGCCAGTCGGTGCCCGGCGCGACGCCGAAGAAGCCGAACTCGGGGTTGACCGCGTACAGACGGCCGTCCTCGCCGAAGCGCATCCAGGCGATGTCGTCGCCCAGCGTCTCGGCGCGCCAGCCCGGGATCGTCGGCTGCAGCATGGCGAGGTTGGTCTTGCCGCAGGCGCTCGGGAACGCGGCCGCGACGTAGTGGACCTTGTCCTCGGGCGAGATCAGCTTGAGGATCAGCATGTGCTCGGCGAGCCAGCCCTCGTCACGGGCCATCACCGACGCGATGCGCAGCGAGTAGCACTTCTTGCCCAGCAGGGAGTTGCCGCCGTAACCCGAGCCGTAGCTCCAGATCGCGCGCTCCTCCGGGAAGTGCGAAATGTACTTCGTTTCGTTGCAGGGCCAGGAAACGTCCTTCTCGCCCGGTTCGAGCGGGTGGCCGACGGAGTGCAGCGCGGGCACGAATTCGCGCTCGCTGCCGTCCGGCGCGACGAACTTCTCGAGTGCCGCCTTGCCGGCGCGGGTCATCACGCGCATCGAAGCGACGACGTAGGCGAAATCCGTGATTTCGATACCCAGCTTGGGATTGTCGTCACCGAGCGGACCCATGCAGAACGGGATGACGTACATCGTGCGGCCGCGCATCGAGCCGCGGAACAGCTCGGTCATGGTGGCCTTCATCTCGGCCGGGTCCATCCAGTTGTTGGTCGGACCGGCGTCCTCGGGACGCTCCGAGCAGATGAAGGTCCGGTCTTCGACGCGGGCGACGTCGTCCGGGTCGGAAGTGGCCCAGAAGGAGTTCGGCTTCGACTTGAGCTGCACGAACGTGCCCGCCTCGACCAGCTCCTGGTTGATCCGGGCGGCTTCTTCGTCAGACCCGTCGACCCACACCACGCGGTCCGGGGTGGTCAGTTCGGCGACCTCCCGGACGAAGGACAGCACGCCGGTGTGCGTCGTCGGCGCGGTGTCCAGTCCGGGGATGGCGACTGCGGTCATCTCTACTCCTGACTTCCGACGACAAATGCGCCCGCACCGGAACGACGTTGTCCCGGTGCGGGCGTCATTGCCGGCGACCGAATGGCTTCGCACACCGGCTGGCGAACCGGTGTGTGCGATTTGGGATTCCCCGAGAGTAGCCGCATGACCGGCGAGTAACCGAGAGCTGACGTGTAGGTTCTCTCACAAGAACGATAAGGGAATCGATTCAGATGTCACTTGATCGGTGTATTCGCTGAAAATCTTCCGGTGGCTCGGGACACACCTGTGACCTGCTCGTTTTCATTGACGACATGAAGAAAGCCCGAGGCCGGAGCCTCGGGCTTTCAAACTATGACCTGGGTCACCTTCAGTTCGGCGAAATCCACTGCCCGGTGCCGGAGTCGATGCGCGCGACGCCCTCCAGCGTCTGCGTGCCGGCCTCGCCCCACGCGGCGTCGGCGGCCGGGTCGCCGTCGGTCCCGGCGTTCATCAGTCCACTGGAGACTTCGGTCCACTGGCCGGGGCCGGCGTGCTCGAACGTCGTGGTCGTGCCGTCGGACTCGGTCTGCACCGCGATGTCCGCTTCGCCGTCGCCGTCCTTGTCGGTGAAGGCGATGGTGCCGCCGCTCTTCGTCTCGACGATGGCGGTGTCGTTGTGCCCGTCGTGGTCGGTGTCGATGGTCGCGACCCCGGCGTCCACCTCGCCGTCCGGCAGGTCGGCGTGGATGTGGCCGCCGGAGCTGTCGTCCCGGCCGGTGCCGGAGTCGTCGTGGCCGCCGCCGGAGCCGTCGTGCACCCACTGGCCGCTGGCCTCGTCGTAGACGGCCTGCTCGACGACCTTCCCGTTCTCGTCCAGCACGGCGTAGTGGTCGGCCTCGCCGTCGTGGTTCGTGTCGATGAAGGCCTGGGCCGAGCCGTCGTCGTGCTCGATGATCGCGGTGTCGTTCACCCCGTCTTCGTTCACGTCGTAGTTGACCTCGGCCTGGTACTCCTGGCCGTCGACGTGGACGTTCATCGCGTCCGGGCTGCTCGCGTCGGTGTCGCTGCCGCCGCTCTCGTCGACCCACATGGGACTTCCCCCTTCGAACCGGGTAACACGCTCCGACCTGCTGTCTGAGGGTATGACTCACCGTAGGCCCGTTCGGTTCCGCTCCACAACCGGACCGAGGATCAGGCCGTTTTGTCCCGGAGGGCCCGGATCCGCGTCAGGAAGGCTTCGGCGCGGTCTCGGCCGTCGCTGACCTCCTTGAGCCGCTTCGACACGACGGCGATCTTCTTGGCCCGCTCCTGCGCACCCATCTTGATCGTCTTGTCGACTTCCTTCAGCTCGGCCTCGATCGCGTCGATGCGCCGGCCCAGCGCCTCGTCGAGGGCCATCGACAGCTGCTGCTCGGCCTCGATGAGCTGCTCGGCGACGAGCTGGTCGAGCGTCGAGCGGGCGTCCGCGATGGCCTCGACCAGCCACTGCTTCATGTGCTGCTTGTCGGCCGCGTGCTTGCGGGTGCGGGCCATCCACCAGCCGGCCCCGAGGCCGATGATGATCGTCACGGGCAGCACGACCGGGTTGAGGATCGCGACGCCGGCCAGCGGCAACGCGGCGACCTTGCCGGCCCCGACGCCGCCGGAAATGCCCATGAAGACGAGCAGCTTGTCCTCGGCCGTCGGCGGCTTCTTGTCCGGCGGGCGCAGGACCACCGGCGGGCCGCCGGCCCGGGCGAACTGCGCGCGGATGACGTCGAGCTCCTCGGGCGAGAACAGCTCCGACAGCGAGACGTTGGTGACCTGGTTCAGCCGCTGCGAGAGCAGCATCGAAATCCGCTGGGACGTCGTCTGCAGCGCGATGTCGACCTGCTGGGGCAGCGCGGCCAGCTCGTCCCGCTTGGCCGCGTCGATCAGCTGGCGGAAGTGGGTCTGCGCGTCCCGCATCTGCCGGCTGCTCTCGTGCCCGACCTCCACGCGGGTGCGCTGCACCTCGCCGCGCAGCTTCAGCTGCCAGCCGCGGGTCGAGCTCCGGCGCTCGGCCTGCAGCTGGTCACGGCGTTCGCGCAGTTGCTCGGCCTCGGCCTCGCCCGCGGACAACGCCCGGCTCTCGGCCTGCAGCTTCGCCTTGAGCTCGCCGAGCGCACTGGACAGCGCGCGCAGCGTGTTCGCCTCGCCGAGCATCGCCGAGCGGCCGACGAGCAGCTCCTGCAACGCCGTCTGGATGGCCGCGACGCCGGACTTCTCCCGCAGCATCGCGGCCACCTGCTCGTTGGGCGCCTTCGCCGCGGTCTCGAACAGCCGCGCCGATACCGGGTGGAACACCGCGTCGGCGAAGCGGGGCGCGTGTTCGCGCAGCAGCTGCCGGTCGGCCTCCATGACCTCGCGCCAGCCGCGGAACATGTCCACCTTGGTCAGCGCGAACACGACGGTCTCCACGCGCTCGCCGACGTCACGCAGGAACTGCAGCTCGGTCGAGGTGAACGGCGCCGACGCGTCGACGACGAAGAGCAGCGCGGTCGCGCCCGCGGCGGCTTCCTTGGCGAGCTCGCCGTGCATCGAGTCGAGCCCGCCGACGCCCGGCGTGTCGACCAGCGAAAGCCGTTCCAGCAGCGGCACCGGCCCGGTGACCTCGACGTACCGCGGCGGGAGCTGGCCCGGCGGCAGCTCGTGCGCGGCGGAGACCCAGTTGATCAGCTGGCCGAGACCGATCGGCACCGGGGCGAGCTGGCCGGGGTAGCAGGCGTGCGCGCCCCAGGCGTCCGCGTGGTCGAACACCAGGTAGGTCGCGGTGGCGACGTCGGCGTCCACAGGGGACAGTCCGGGCCGCGCCAGCAGCGCGTTGACCAGCGAGCTCTTCCCGCGGTTCGTCTCGCCGACGACCACGACGGCCGGCTTCTTCGGCCGGGCCCTCCGGATGCTCTCGACCCACTTGGCGGCGTCCGGATCGGCGTCGCGGACGACGGTCAGCAGCTGGTCTCGGGTCGCGGCGACCTGCGTGGGCAGGCTCGGCGCGGTCGGTGCGCTCACGGGTTCTTCTTCGCGTAGACGGTGACGATCGGGGCGCGCAGCAGGCGGTCGTGGTCGGCGAAGCCGGTGACCTCGGTTTCGGCGACGATGCCCTCGAGGGCGGGGTCTTCGGTCGGGACCGCGCCGCCCGCTTCGTGGCGAGCCGGGTCGAACCGCTCGCCGTCGGGCCGCAGGGCCTGGACGCCGATCGCGGCGAGCCCCTCTTCCAGGCGTTCGACGACGCCGCCGCTGCGGGCACGGTCCAGGGCGTACAGGCACATCTGGATCAGCGCCTGGCGATCGGCGAGGGCGCGCTCGAGATCGCTTACCTGCTGCAAGGGGTGCACATCGGTGTCCGACGCGGCCGCGCCGCCGTCGGTTCCGTCCTTGCGAAACCACGCCATGACCCCAGTTTGGCGGACTCCGGCGCCGGCCGGTGGCGAAACCGGGCGAACGAACCGGATGAGGACCGCCGGATCGAGGCCGGCCGTCTCCGCGGCGTCGTCCGGGGCGGGATCGACCGTCCTCATCGCTCGACCGGCGGCTCGTCCTGCCAGGGGTAGCCGTGCTCGGCGAAGGCCGGCGCCAGCTCGCGGCCCGGGAGGTCGGTCTTTTCGCGGGCGATTTCCCGGCCGTCGGCGGTGCGCAGGACGAGCTCCTTGCCGTCGAGGTAGACGGCTTCGAGGTCGGCCTCGATCCGCCGGGTCTTGTCGCCGCGGACCAGGGTGACCCGGGTCGGCGACACCGTGACGACGAGCCGCTCGTGCGCCCAGATCGCGGCGAACACCAGGCCGAGCACGAGCCCACCGGCGACCGCGACGAGCGTCGCCCACGGCTGCGGCAGCTTGGTGAGCACCTTGAACACGCCCTGGAACGGGAAGGCGGGCAGGCCGCTCACCCAGGCGGCGATGGCCCAGACGCCCACGCCGAGCGCGCCCCCGATGAGCGGGCAGCCGACCCAGGACCCGGTGCGCAGCCACGACGGCTCGTCGACGGTTGTCTCCATGCCGCCATTATTCGGACCGCGGGCGGTTTGCCGGGACCGGGAGCGGATCTCGCTTGCGCGGCGGGCAGCCCGGTGTCAGACGAGGTCGTCGATGACCTGGCGGAGGACTGCTTCCAGGCCCGGGCCGTTTTCGGCGAGGCGGGAGGACACCAGCAGCTGGTCTTCGGCCGTGCGCAGCCAGATCGAACCGGCGACCGAGATCTCGATGACGTTCAGGCGGAAGGGGTAGGCGCGGCGGCCCTGCTTCACCTCGGCCTCGCGCACCAGCTGGCCGAGCCGCTCGCCGGCCACGATCTGGCGGCGGTAGAAGCCGGGTGCCCACGGCGTGCTGCCCGACGGCTCGTTCGACCCGCGCAGGGCGGGGCCGCGGGCGTTGGCGAAGTGGCGGGCCGCGGCCGGGGTGAAGAACTCGAGCGCCTGCCGCATCGCCGACCCCTGCGCGAGCGCCGGCCTGCCGTAGCGGGTGCGCGGGCTGCGCGGGTCCGGGTCTTCGCGGGTGCGCAGGAAGGCCAGCAGGTCGACCCACCAGTCGGCCCACTGCGCCTGGACGGCCGCGCGGTCGAGCCCGGCCGGGACGTGCACCGGGACCTGCGGCTCCACCGGCGGCAGCACCTGCCCTTCCGAAACGGACAGCGCCAGGGCGTCACGGATGTACAGCGCGACGTCGACCTCGGTCTCGCTGCTCCAGCCGGCTCGCCAGGATGTCGTGTTTTCTAGGCGCACGACTCAACAGTACGCGGAAAGGCGGGCCTACCAGCGAAAGTCGGCAAGCAGAAACAAACTCACCCGTCCCGGACCTGTTGCCAGATCAAGAAGTACGCCCGGTGGACGACGTGGGCGACGCGGCTCTGGGCCGGCGTCGCACCGAAGGACGCGAAGGACCGCCACCAGCCCGCGCGCTCGAGCGCGTGCGCGGCCAGCTCCGGCCGCGGGGCGCCGGGCTTGCCGAGCTGGGCGCCGATGTCGGCGTTGCTGCCGACCCGCAGCACCTCTTCGGACAGGTCCTCCGGCATGTCGACCGCGCCGGAGGCGACCAGCGTCAGCGCTTCGAGCAGACGCAGCTGGTGGGCCTCAGGCTTGGCGAGCAGCACTTCGATGGCGTCGTGGACGCGCTGGCGCTCGGCCGGATCGGCCGAGGCGTGCGCGAGCGCGGTCACCGAGGCCAGCGCCGCGGCCGCCTTGATGCCGTCGGCGCGGGCGGCGAACACCACCGCCAGCCGCTGCCGGACCGCCTCCAGGCCGGAGGCGTCGAGCAGCGCCCGCCGCAACGCGCCCGCCGTGATCTCCGGCTCCTTGCGGATGGCCTCGACACCGTGCGAGATGCCGAACAGGTCGAGCTTCTCCAGCAGCCGCAGCCGGGTGCCCGCCGGGACGTCGCACTCCCAGCTGGTGAAGATGTCCGCCGAGATCAGCATGGTCTGCAGGATGTCGTCGTCGAGCTCGGCGAGCTGCCGCAGGGCATCGGCGTCGGCGGAGGTGAAGCCGCCGGACTCGGCGGACTCGGCGATCAGCCCGATCACCGGCAGCACGTCGGCGACGCGCGGCTTCAACGTCGACGCCTGCTTCTCGGCGAGCAGCGTCGCGGCCTTCCAGACGTCGCCGCCCGCCCCCTCGACGGACTCGGGCGCGATGGTGTCGGCCTTGTTGAGGACGGCGATCGCGTTGACCGGGCCCGCCTCGCGGCTCGCCGTGGCCGCGGTGAAGGCGGCGAGGGCCTGCTGGTCGTCCGCGCGGACGCCCTGGGTGACGACGTACAGGACGGCTTCCGCGCCCGCGACGGCGTTGCGCGAGGTGTCGTCCAGCTCGTCCGAGCCCTCTTCGCCGTCTTCTTCTTTGCGGTGCTTCGCCGCGCCCAGCAGCAGCTCGGTGCGGGACACCGAAGCGGCGTCGAGCGAGCCGAGGCCCGGGGTGTCGATCACCGTCATGCCCTGGAGGACGGCGTTGGTCAGGTACGCCTCGATGTGCGACACCCGCTCGATGTCGACGCCCAGCTCGGCGGGGATCATGCCGTCGGACGCGAACGGGAGCACCTGCTTGCGGCCGTCGGTGAAGACGATCTCGACGCGGTCCACCGTGCCGTACTGGAACCGGGTCACCAGCCGGGTGCACTCACCGATGTCGGTCGGCGCGACCCGGCGCCCGATCAGGGCGTTGACCAGCGTCGACTTGCCCGACTTGATCCGGCCGGCCACAGCGACCTGCAGGGGTGCCCCGAGCCGGCGCAGCACCTCGGCGAACCCGGCGGCGGTGCGCGCGGAGACCTGCGGCTGCAGGCGGTGGCACAGGTTGGCCACCGACATCGACAGCGGACCGGCGAGCCGGCCCTGCTCCGGTGACGTCACGGCCCCCAGCCCTCCCCCGTCTCACGGACAACCCCTGAATCGTGCCACGTGCCTCATCCCCAGGTCGCACCGAAGGTGGTACCGGCGACCGACGCGCGGTCTCCGCGCCGCGACCTAGTGTTGTGTGGTGCGACGGCTGAGTCTCTGGATGCGTGCCCACCCCATGGCGGGCGACACGGTGCTCGCCGTCCTGCTCGGCCTGTTCGACCTGCTGCTGTTCGCCGCCGACGGCTTCGACGAAATCGGCGAAATGCCGCCCTGGTACGTCGCCGTGCCGCTGAACGTCGCCATGGTGGCGCCGCTGGTGTTCCGGCGGAAGTCGCCGCTGTGGTCGGCGTACGTGGTGCTGGTGATCGGCGTCGTGCACGGGACGCTCCAGCTCGGCATCTCCAGCGTCGCCGCCCTGGCGATGAGCATCTACTCGGTCGTCGTCTACGCGGGGCGGCGGCAGGGGCTGGTGTACGTCGGTGCCGTCGTCGCCGGCTCGGCCTTGCAGCTGGCGCTGGGTCCGGCGGACGAGCTGGTCATCGCGGCGCTGTTCCTGGCGTTCGGCATCGCCCTGTGCTGGACCCTCGGCGAGTTCGTCGGGGCCCGGCGCGCCTACGACGTGGAAGTGGAGGCCAGGTTGCACCTGCTGGAGACCGAACGGGACCAGGCCACCCGGATCGCGGTGGCCGAGGAGCGCGGGCGGATCGCGCGCGAGCTGCACGACGTCGTCGCGCACGCGGTGAGCGTCATGGTCGTGCAGGCCGATGGCGCGTCGTACGCGATCCAGAGCAACCCCGAGCTCGCTCAGCGGGCGCTGCAAACGATTTCCGAGACCGGCCGCGGCGCGCTCGGCGAACTGCGGCGCCTGCTGGACGTGCTCCGCAGCGACGACGCGGACGGCGAGCCCCGGGTACCGCAGCCGGACGCGCACGCCCTCGCCGAGCTGGCCGACCGGATGCGCACCTCCGGGGTGCCGGTGGACCTGGAGCTCGGCGAGCTCGGCGACCTGCCGGCCGGCGTCTCGCTGGGCATCTACCGGATCGTGCAGGAGTCGTTGACCAACACGCTCAAGCACGCCGGGCGCGGCGCGACCGCTTCGGTGCGGGTGTGCCGCACCGGCGACCTGGTCGAGGTGCTGGTGGCCGACGACGGCGCCGGCCACGTCCCACAGCTGGTGCCGGCCGGGCGGCGCGACCCGAGGCTGCCGGGCGGGAACGGCTTGATCGGCATGCGCGAGCGCGCGCACGTGTACGGCGGGACGTTGGACGTGGGCCCGGCTCCGGGCGGAGGGTGGCAGGTCCGCGCGGCCCTGCCGGTTAGGTTGGACAAGTGATCCGGGTGGTGGTCGTCGACGACCAGGAACTGATGCGCGTCGGGTTCCGGATGGTGCTGGGTGCGCAGGCCGACATCGACGTCGTCGGCGAGGCGGGCGACGGCGCGCAGGCCATCGCGATGGCGGCGGAACTGCGTCCCGACGTCGTGCTGATGGACGTCCGGATGCCGGTGCTCGACGGGGTCGAGGCGACGAAGCGGATCGTCGCCGACGGCACCGCGCGCGTGCTCGTGATGACGACGTTCGACCTCGACGAGTACGTCTACGCGGCGCTCCAGGGCGGCGCGAGCGGGTTCCTGCTCAAGGACACCCAGCCCGACCACCTCGTGTCGGCGCTGCGCGCGGTCGCTTCGGGTGACGCGGTGGTGTCACCGTCGGTGACCCGCCGGCTCCTCGACCGCTTCGTCGGCACCGGCGGCTCCCCGATGCGGGACACCGCCGAGCTGGACGTGCTCACCGACCGCGAGCGCGAGGTGCTCGTGCTGATCGCCAAGGGCATGTCCAACCTGGAGATCGCCGACGCGCTGTTCCTGTCCGAGGCGACGGTGAAGACGCACGTCGGGCGGATCCTGGCGAAGCTGGAGCTGCGGGACCGGGTGCAGGCCGTGGTGCTGGCCTACGAAACCGGTCTCGCGCGCCCCGGCCTCGCCTGAATCAGCGGAAGGCGTCCGGCGGGGTGGCCGCCGGGTCCTTGCCCGCGTGGCGGACTTCGGTGAGCCAGCGGCCGAAGTCCGGGCGGTCGCCGTCGACGTCGGTGTAGCCGTACTCCTTCATCAGCGTCCACGACGCCAGTGTCCGGCCGGCGAAGCGGGAGACGTCGGCGTCTTGGGCCAGGGCCGCGACGCCGCGGGCCAGCAGGTACGGCGTCTCGGAGATCTTGAAGTCGACCGGGGCGAGCTTGCCGACCGCGTCCCGCCAGTTGTCCTCGGTGACCTCGAAGTGGTCGAGCATCGACTCCGAGCGCAGGAAGCCGGGGGTCACCGCGAGGCCGACGCAGTCGTGCTTCTCCAGCTCCACGCCGAGGGCCCGGCCGAGCGCGCGGATGCCGCACTTGGCCAGGTAGTAGGGGAGGCCGGCGCCGACGTAGTCGTCGTTGTCGCCGTCGGTCACCTCCAGCACCAGGCCGCGGCGGGCGACCACCAGCGGCAGGAGCTTGTGCAGCGCGATGAGGTGCGTGTCCAGCGCGTTGTGCGTCAGGGTCAGCGCGTCCTCCAGCGGCGTCTCCCAGAAGGGCGCGTCGAAGTGGAAGTACATGTCGCCGCCCCAGACGTCGTCGACCAGGATGTCGATTCCGTCCACTTCGGACTCGATGCGCGCCTTCAGTGCGTCCACATCGGACACCGAGGTGAAGTCGCAGCGGACGACGACGGCCTTGCCGCCCGCCGCCTCCACCAGTTCGCCCGTCTCTTCGATCGTCTCCGGGCGCTTCATCGGCGACAGCGTTTCGCGCGTCGTGCGGCCGGTGACGTACACCGTCGCGCCCGCGCGGCCCAGCTCCACCGCGATCGCCCGCCCGCAGCCCCGGGTCGCCCCGGTGACCACTGCGACCTTGCCCCTCAAGCTCATGAATCCTCCCGTCCCCGCCACGCGGACAGCACCGCGTCGACGTCCTCCGCCAGCCGGTCGGCCAGCCGCCCGTGCGGCCGGATCGACCAGTCGATCGACACCCCGTTGATCACCCCGAGCACCGCACGCGCCGCCCGCGGCACGCTCGGCGCGTGCGGCAGCGAAGAAGCCGCCGCGCGTACCAGCCGCCGCAGTTCTTCTTCGACCGCCGTGAAGTGCTCGCCCAGCAACGACCGCAGCACCGGGTCGCCGATGTCCACGCCGAGCTGGCCCAGGCGGTTCGCCGCCTCTTCGGCGTCACCGAGCACCGCGTAGACCGACACCGCCGCGGCGCGCAGGCCGCCGACCGGGTCGTCCGCCCGCTCGGCGCAGGCCCGCATGTGCTCGACCGCCCGGCGTGTGGCCCGCCGGCTCATCGCCTGCAACAGCCCGCTCTTGGAACCGAACCGCTGCCCGACCGTGCCGACCGAGACCCCCGCTTCCGCGGCGACCTGCGCCAGCGTGAAACCGGGGCCGCAGCGGCCGATCACGGTCTCCGCCGCACCCAGCAGCCGCTCGTCGGCGATGCTCCTCGGCCTGGCCACGCCATTATTGAACCACAATTCATTAATGCCGTCGAATCAGGGTCGGCTCAGGGTCATCACCCATCGCGCATCGGCCGGAGAGCCAGCAAGGTACTACTCAGGTAGGGGGCCCGGTTCGGTCTACAGGGTGACGCGCGAACCGGCTCCGACCCGCGACGATGAACGCGTCGTAAGCGAGGGGCGGAAGAGGAGCAGTCATGATCGAGGCAACCGGCCTCACCAAGCGGTACGGAAAGACACTGGCGGTGAACAACCTGTCGTTCTCCGTGGCCGCGGGTCAGGTCACCGGCTTCCTCGGCCCGAACGGGGCGGGCAAGTCCACCACCATGCGGATGATCCTGGGCCTGGACAACCCGACCGGCGGTCAGGTCACCATCGGGGGCAAGAAGTACCACGACCTCAAGGAGCCGCTGCGCACCGTCGGCGCGCTGCTCGACGCGAAGTGGGTGCACCCGAACCGCTCGGCGCGGGCCCACCTGCTGTGGATGGCGAAGTCCAACCGCATCCCGGCGAGCCGTGTCGACGAAGTGCTCGAGACGGTCGGCCTGACCAGCGTCGCGAACAAGCGCGCCGGAGGGTTCTCGCTCGGCATGTCACAGCGGCTCGGCATCGCGGCCGCCCTGCTCGGCGACCCCGAGGTGCTGCTGTTCGACGAGCCGGTGAACGGCCTCGACCCCGAAGGCATCCTCTGGATCCGGAAGTTCATGCACCGGCTGGCCGAGGAAGGCCGCACCGTTTTCGTGTCGAGCCACCTGCTTTCGGAGATGGCGCTGACCGCGAGCAACCTCGTGGTGATCGGCCGGGGGCAGCTGATCTCGCAGTCGTCGACCCAGGACTTCGTCTCCCGGGCGGCGGAAAACACGGTCAAGGTGCGCTCGCCGCAGCTGGCCGAGCTCCGGGAGGCCCTGCAGCGCGCCGGCGCCGGGGTCGCCGAGGAGGCGAACGCGCTCGTGGTGTCCGGGATGGACAGCGACAAGATCGGCGAGATCGCCGCCGCCGACCGGATCGTGCTGCACGAGCTGAGCCCGCAGACCGGCTCGCTCGAGCAGGCCTTCATGCAGATCACCGGCGACTCCGTCGAGTACCACACCGGCCTCGACGCCGAGGCGCAGCACGTGCTCGAGTCCGCCAAGTAACCGGGGAAACCAAGATCATGAACCTGCTCGCGGTCGAACGCATCAAACTGTTCAGCACCCGCTCACCGTGGTGGTGCGCGCTCATCACGCTGGCACTGACCATCGGCTTCGCGGCCATCCTCGCCAGCGCGTCGTCCACCGACACGCCCATCGCGCTGTCGGCCACTCAGTTCGGCGGTTCCCAGTTCGGCATCGCCGTCATCATGGTGCTCGCCACGCTCGCGGTGACCACCGAATACCGCTTCAACACGATCCGCACGACGTTCCAGGCGGTGCCGCACCGCTCGCCGGCGCTGGTCGCCAAGGCCGTCGTCGTCGCGCTGGTGGCGCTGGTGATCGGGGAGCTCGGCGCGTTCGGCGCGCTGGGGCTCGCCATGCTCATGCGCCCGAACGATCACTTGGGCCTGCACACTTCGCAGGACTGGATGAGCGTCGCCGGGCTCGGGCCGGTCTTCGCGATCAGCGCCGTGCTGGCGGTCGCGCTCGGCATCCTGATCCGGCACAGCGCCGGGGCGATCGCCCTGCTGCTCATCTACTACTTGGCCGCCGAAGAGCTGGTGCAGCTGATCCCGAAGATCGGGAACCACATCCACGAATGGCTGCCGTTCAACGTGGCGAACAAGTTCCTCCGCGGCTCGGCGGAGGTCGACGGCCCGACGCCGTCGGACTCCCCGCTGAGCCCCGGCTGGGCGCTGGCGTACTTCGCCGGCATCGCGATCGTGTTCCTGCTCGTCGCGCTCGGGGTCGCGAAGAAGCGGGACGCATAGGGGAGAAAAGGGGAAACAGGGGAAAACACCGAATCCGGGTCGCGCTGTCGGGGGGCGACCCGGATTCGGTGTTTCGCAGTAGGCTCGCCTGGACGGACGGGGGAGCCCATGATCGAGGCGACAGCACTGACCAAGCGGTACGGCGCCACCACCGCGGTCAACGAACTGACGTTCACCGCGCGCTCCGGGCGCGTCACCGGCTTCCTCGGCCCGAACGGCGCCGGCAAGTCCACGACGATGCGGCTGGTCCTCGGTCTCGACCGCCCCGACGGGGGCCGGGTGCTCGTCGACGGCGTCCCGTACCGGGAGCTGAAAGATCCACTGAGGACGGTCGGCGCGATGCTGGACGCCACCTGGCGCCACCCCGGCCGCAGCGGGCGCGACCACCTGCGCTGGCTGGCCGCGACCAACGGCATCCCCGACAAGCGCGTCGAAGAAGTACTGGCGCTGGTCGGGTTGACGAGCGTCGGCAAGACGCGCGTCCTGCAGTACTCGCTCGGCATGCAGCAGCGGCTCGGGATCGCCGCCGCCCTGCTCGGCGACCCGCGCGTGCTGCTGTTCGACGAGCCGGTGAACGGCCTCGACCCCGAGGGCATGGCGTGGATCCGGCAGCTGCTGCACTCGCTGGCCGCCGACGGCCGGACCGTGTTCGTGTCCAGCCACCTGCTGCCCGAGATGGCGCAGACCGCGCAGGACCTCGTCGTGATCGGCCGCGGCCGGCTGATCTACCAGGGCACCATGGACGAGTTCATCGCACAGACGAGTGAACACGGCGTGCGCGTGCGCACCCCGCACGCCGACCGGCTGCGGACGGCGCTGACCGGGCAGGCCGAGTTCACCGAAGCCGGCGGTGCCTTCTTGGTGTCCGGGGCGGACAGTGACCGGATCGGGCAGCTCGCCTTCGACGCCGGCGCGACGCTGCACGAGCTGAGCCCGATCACCGGCTCGCTCGAGCAGGCCTATCTCGACCTCACCCGCGACGCCGTCGAGTTCGCGGTGCCGTCTTCGGAGGCCTCCCGATGATCGCCAACCTGCTCCGCGCCGAGCGCATCAAGCTCTTCAGCACCCGCGCGCCGTGGTGGTGCCTGGCCATCGCGATCATCGCGCCGCTCGCCCTCATCACGCTGTTCTTCGCGCTGGCCGGCCCGGATGTCCCGCCGACCGTCGGCAACACCCAGCTCGTGAGCGGCAACGGCCGGACCGTGCTGCTCGTCCTCGCGGTGCTCGCGACCGCGTCGGAGTTCAACTGGGGCACCATGCGGCTGACGTTCCAGGCGGTGCCGAGCCGGGTGCCCGTGCTGCTGGCCAAGGTCGTGGTCGTCGGTGCACTCGGCGCGGTGCTCGGGCTGGCCATCGGCTTCGGTTCCTGGGGGCTGGCGTCTCTGGTGCGGCCGGACGCGGACCTCGCGCTGCACACGGCCGCCGACTGGCGCTCGGTGCTCGGCCAGAGCCTGGCCTTCCTGTTCACCGCGGTGGCCGGGGTCGGCGTCGCGCTCCTGCTGCGCAGCGTCGCCTTCGCGCTGACGGTGGTCATCGTGTGGACCCAGGTGCTCGAAGGCATCTTCATCTTCATCCCGGGCTTCGGCAAGTACGTCTACCAGTGGATGCCGTTCCACGCCGCCGACGAGTTCGTCGGGGCGGGCGGGCTCACCACGGGGCCGCTGGGGTTGCCGTCCGCGCCGCTCGGCCCGTGGGGGTACCTCGGTTACTTCGCGGCGATCACCGTTGCCCTGTTCGTGGCCGGCGTGCTCGTGACGGCACGGCGCGACGCCTGAGCGTGACCGGGGTCTCGATACCGCAAAAAACCTTGTTAACAAAAGGTGAAACAGCTGTGGCTTCTCTCACAGGCACCGGACATACTGCTACGACCAGGCAAGATTCATAAGTGAGAGCACCGGACCCGTCTGAACTCCCCCCTGGAGGTGAATCTTGACGGTGGACACCGGGCAAGAATTGGGTGGCACGATTCCCCGAGCCCGCGTCGAAGGCGACGCTCCCCGGCTCGAACCCATGCTGGACCTCGAATGGTCGCGGGCGATCGAACTCCCGCAGGCCGCCATGACGGCGGCGACGCCGGCCGAACTCCGCCGGGCGTGGGTGCACCGCGCGCCCGAAGACAGCGTCGTGGCCCTGTTCCGCGCTTCGGCGGGGATGGGGGGCCCGATCCCCGCGCCGTGGTGGCTGCGCGCGATGGCGGACGGCAAGCTCGATTCCCGGGAACAGGGTTTCCGCGTCGAGGACCGGATCGCGCAACTGCTCGGCCCGCGCCCGGGGTGGGAATTCGTCCCCTGGGCCGCGGACGGTGAATCCGGTTACTGGGAGTTCATGCCGTCCGAACGCGGGAAATCGGGACACGCGATTCCCACGACGGTGATGAACACCGACCGGCACCCGGGCTGGATCGACGTCCTGCCCGCGCACACCGGGCGCACACCGGACCCGATTCCGGTCGCCGGGCTGGCCGGGCTGCGATCTCGTCTCGGGGTGTTCGAAGCCGTTCGTTAGTCCATCCATGCCCCCGCCACCACCCTCAACGGAGGCGCTGCGCGCCCGGTTACTCCATCCATGCCCCCACCACCACCCTCAACGGAGGCGCTGCGCGCCCGGTTACATTTCATCCGTGGAAAACGAGCACCAACCCCGGCTGCGCAGCGTCGTCAGTTACGTCAAGCGCGGCGGCCGGATGACCGTCGGGCAGCAACGCGCTTGGAACGAACTGTGGCCTGAGCTGGGCCGCACGGTGAGCGAGCTGCCCGCGGGGCCGCTGGACTTCACCGCGTGGTTCGCCCGCGAGGCACCGGTGATGCTGGAGATCGGCTCCGGCATGGGCGAGACGACGTCGCAGCTGGCCGCCGCGGCGCCGGAGCTCAACTACGTCGCCGCCGAGGTCTACGACCCGGGCCTCGGCCAGCTGATGTTGCGCGCCGAAAAGCTGGGCGTCGAAAACCTGCGGCTGCTGCACGGAGACGCCGTCGTGCTGCTCACCGAACACGTCGAGCCGGACTCGCTGCACGGCGTGCGGCTGTTCTTCCCGGATCCGTGGCCGAAGAAGAAGCACCACAAGCGGCGGATCGTGCAGCCGTCCTTCGCCGCGCTCGTGGCGTCGCGGCTCGCGCCCGGCGGCACGTTCCACATGGCGACCGACTGGGAGAACTACGCCGAGCAGATGCTCGAGGTCTGCTCCGCCGAGCCCGCGCTGCGGAACCGGTACGCCGGCGAGCCCGGCGGCTGGGCGCCGCGGCCGGAGTGGCGGCCGGTGACCAAGTTCGAGCAGCGCGCGGACGTCGAAGGCCGCGTCTCGCACGATCTGATCTTCGAACGGCGCTGATTCAAGAAGTGGCTGAAGGGGACTCTCCCCGGATCCCCTGCGGAGAAAGTCCCCTTCAGCTCACTACCCCCGGTATCCGCCCCTCCCCCGACAGAGGGGCGAACGCCTCATTCCTCGGCGAGCGGTTCGGCCTGGACCCGCTTGAGTGCGGGCGTGCAGACCGAGGCGCCGAGCAGGGCCACCCCGACCCCGAGCACAACGGGTGCCAGCAGCCACGGGCTGAGCACGATGCCGCGCTCGTCGACCATGCTGTAGAGCCCAACGCCGACCAGTACCCCGACGATTCCCGCGCCGATGGTGGCGACCAGCGCCGGCAGCGCGGCTTCCATCCGCAACGCCCTCGCCAGCACCCGCACCGGCGTGCCGGCGGCCATCAGCGCGCCGAAGGTGCGGCGGCGGTCCATCACCGAACCCGCGGTCGCGACCGCGGCACTGCAACCGGCCAGGACCCCCGCCGCGATCAGCCCGATCACCGTGACCCGGCGCAGGTCGCCGAGCTCGGTCTGCTGGTTGTACAGGTACTGGTCGCGGCTGCCGACTTCCGCGCCCGCCGCCGGGCCGGCCAACGCCGTCCGGACGGTCTCGCGGTTCGCGTCGGTGGTCGGCGCGACGACGGTGTAGTCCTTCGGCGTGAAGCCGGCCGGCAGCGCGGCCGGGTCGACGACGAACGAGCCGGACAGGTCGGCGTCGGGGTAGTGGACGGCCTCCACCCGCGTCCCCGACTTCGCGGCCATCGCCGGGGCGTCCCAGTTCGCGGCGATCTGGTACTTCGCCAGGTCGATCGCCGAGTCGCCGAAGACGGCCGGGCCGCCCGTGCAGTTCTCCGGCGTGAGCCCGAAGCGGGTCAGCTTGACGGCGTCGGCGCAGGTCATCACCAGGGCGCGGTGGCCGTAGCGGTTGTCGCCCGAGCCTCGGACGAGGTAGATCTCGCCGACCGCGACCGCCTTCTCCTGCTGGCCGTACTTCTGCAGGGACGCGTTGGCCTGGCCGACGATCTTGCCCGCGTGCCCGCTGTCGGTGTCGACGTAGAGCACGGAGTCGGCGAAGGACCGCCCGCCGCCGGCCATCGACTCGAACGTCGGCAGCAGCGTCAGCGCCATCGACCCGGCGAACACCGCCAGCACGATCCCGGCCGACGCCCGGTAGGCGCCCTTCGGGTCGTCACGCAGACGGCGGCCAGCGAGCAGCGCGGACGGGCGCCGCCAGATCCGGACGAACGTGCCGCCGACCGCCGACGTCACCCACGGCCCGACGATCGCGGCCGAACCGACCAGGAAGAACAGGCCCGCCATGACCAGCCCGATACCCCCGGTCTCCTTCACCGTCGTCACGGCGACGAGGAAGAACGCCCCGGCCACGGGCAGCGCCAGCAGCCGCCACCAGTGCAGCGGCTTCTTCGTGTGGCCCCCGGTTGCGAACAGGGGGTTCTTGAGGACCCGGCGCAGGCCGAGGACGCCGGCCAGCACCACGAGCACCGGGATGGCCAGGACGATGAACACCGTCAGCCCGACCGGCAGCGCGAAGTCGGCCGCCAGCCAGGTGCCGCCGGACCACGGCACGAACGACGCGAGGCCGTGCAGCGCGGGGCTGAGCAGCAGGCCGAGCAGCGCGCCGATGCCCGCGGACAACGTCGTCTCGGCGGCCACCATGTTCGTGACCTGCCCCGGCGTCGCCCCGGCCAGCCGGATCGCGGCGAGCCGCCGTTCGCGCCGGGCCGCGGTCAGCCGCGCCGACGACGCCACCAGCACCAGGCTGGGCACCAGCAGCACGATGATCCCGACCCAGGACAGCAGCATGAGCAGGGCGTCCGGGCTTGCCTTCCCGCTCGGGAAGCCGGACACCTGGGAAACCTTCTCCGGCATCGCGTCCGGCGTGTGGCCGGTCAGCGCGACGAGCTGTTCCGGGAACCGGAGGCCGTCTTCGCCGAGCGCGCCGACGGGCTTGCCGAACCGGTCGCCGAGCTGCCCGGCCGGGCTGGCCTGCAGGAGCCGGCCGAGGGCGGGCGACACGACGGTCTCGCCCGGCCCGGGCAGCTGCGGCACACCCGGCGGCAGCTGGATCTCCGCGGCGGTGGTCCCGGGGGTCAGCGCGACGTCGACCCGGACGATCTGCTTGCCGTCGAAGTAGTCCCTCGACTGGTTGAACAGCATCTTGACCGGGCCGTCCGTGCCGCGGCTGTAGAACTGCTCGCCCTGCCAGAGGGCCCGCTGTTCGCGGTTCTGGGTGGCGAACGGCAGCGTCGCCAGCAGCAGCACCAGCCCGGTGGCGACGGCCACCCCGATCGCGGTGAGGATCGCCGACGTCCGGGTCCGCCGGTCGACCCTGAGCACCCGCAGGGCGATCTGGAGGGAGTTCACGCCGCCAGCCTCGTCGCGATCAGGCCGTCCCGGATGGAGACGGTCTTGGGCATCGACTCGGCCAGCTCGCGGTCGTGGGTCACCACGAGCACCGCGGCGCCGGTTTCGTGAGCGGCGCCGAGGAGGGCGTCCATGGTGTCGCGGCCGGTGCGCGTGTCGAGCGCGCCGGTCGGCTCGTCGGCGAAGATCACCTTCGGCCGGTGGGTCAGCGCCCGCGCGATCGCGACGCGCTGCGCCTCGCCGCCGGACAGCTCGCCGGGACGGCGGCGTTCCTTGCCGGCCAGGCCGAGGCGGGCCAGCCAGACGCGGCCGGCGTCGATGGCCTCCTTGCGCCCGAGCCCCGCCAGCAGCGACGGCAGCGCGACGTTCTCTTCGGCCGACAGCTCGGCGACCAGCATCCCCGACTGGAAGACGAACCCGAACTCGGTGCGGCGCAGCTCGCTGCGCTTCTTTTCGCCGAGGTGGTCGATCCGCTGGCCGCTCAGGAAGATCTGCCCGTCGTCGGCCCGGAGGATGCCGGCCAGGACGTGCAGCAGCGACGTCTTCCCCGAGCCGGAGGGCCCGACGATGGCGACGGCGTCCCGCGGCTGGATGTCGATGTCGATGCCGGCCAGGGCGTGCTGAGTGCCGTAGCGCTTCACCAGCCCGCGGCCGGACAGCACCGGGCCGTTCGTCGCGTGTGGAGTGTTCGGGTCCACGAGGTTCTCCCTGCCTGTTCGGATCTTGATGCCGATGAGCCTCGCCGAGAGCCGGGGGTGTCCACTTCGGGCAGACGGCCAGTCACGCCCCGGGCCGCCTCGGCCGATCGGCCGAGGGAGCGCGGGCCACTCGGCCAAGGTGCGGGTGCCGGGGAATCACGTAACGTCACGTTGTGCCCGCCGCGCCCCTGCCGAAAACGCTCTCCACCCGCGCCACCGCCCTGGTGCGGCGCATCGGCGTGCCCTCGGCCGTCCTGCTCGCCGCGCTGCTGTTCGACGTCGCCTACACGACGCAGGCGGCGCTCGACGACGCCGGCCCGCGCTTCGTCGACTTCGGCCTGCTGCCCGGCATCTTCGCGATGGTCGCGTGCGGGCTCTGGGCCCAGAAGCGGGCCGCCGTCGCCGGGGTGGCCGGCGGCGGGGTGCTGATCTTCTCCACCCTCTTCATCCACGCGTTCCACATCCCGCCGTACTCCAGCGTGCTGCCGAAGGTGGCCATCACCGAGGTCGTGGCCGGAGTGCTGATGGTCTACTACGTGGCCCGCCGGGCGCGGGCGGGCGTGGCGTTCTGCGTGGTCGGCTTCCTGGTCGTCGCGGGGCTCGTCGCCGTCTTCGGCCGGTACGCGGGCGTCGGTGAAATCGACGGTGGCACAGGAACCCAGGCGCTGCTGTTCGGCCTGCTGCTGCTCGTCGGCCCGCTGGTGCCCGCCGTCGCGGCCCGCGACCGCGGTCCGCGCGCCGATCCGCGGACGCGGCGGCTGCGCCGGGTGAACGAGCTGGCGATGGGGCAGTGGCCGCTGATGGGGCTGCTCGCCTTCGCCCTGCTCTTCGAGTTCGGCTACACGTACTCGAACACCGCCCGCGGCTTCCCGATCCTGTTCTGCTCGATCCTCGCGGCCGCGATCGCGGTGCTGTCCCCGCGGCGGCCCGCGGACGCGCTCCTCGGCCTCGCCGGGATCATGCTGCTGTCCGCGATCATCACGCCGTTCCTGCGGCTGCACTCCTACGACTACCCGGTACCGGGCGGCGTGCCGACCACGCAGATCATCGCGGGCATGGGCGTGGTGGTGAACCTGACCCGGGCCCGGGGGCTGAGCCAGTCCTGGGCACGGGTCGCCGTGCTGTCGAGCGTCGTCGCGCTCGGGGCGATCCTCAACTCCGACGCGCGCCGGGGGCTGCAGACCGATCCCCAGACCCTGTCGCTCATCGCCTTCGCCGCGGCGCTGATGCTGGGCATCTCGATCGCCGTCGGCCTGATGCTGCGGTCGCGGGACTCCGAGCGCACCCAGATCGTGCAGGCCGCGGTGAGCGACGCCCAGACGGCCGAGCGGATGGCGCTGGCCCGGGAGCTCCACGACGTCGTCGCCCACCACGTCACCGGGATCGTCGTGCAGGCGCAGGCCGCGCGGATGATGGCTGCGCAGAAGCCGGAGATCGCGGTCGAGGCGATGGCCCGGATCGAGAACGCCGGTGTCGAAGCGCTCGCGGCGATGCGGCGGCTGGTCCGCTCGATGCGCGGCGACGCACCGGCCGGGTCGAGCGAGTTCAGTGAGCAGGCCACCACCGACCTCGGCGCCGACCTGCGGAAACTGGTCGAAACCGCCAACCACGGTGTGCCGACGACGATGCACCTGGACGTGCCGCCGGACCTGCCGCACGAGGTCGGCCGCTCGGCGCTGCGGCTGGTGCAGGAGTCGCTGACGAACGTCGGCAAGCACGCCTCGGGCGCGACCGAAGCCTTCGTCGTCGCCGAGGTCGTGTCCCCTGCCGCCTCCGCCGGGGGGAGTGCGTCGGCGGGCTCCCAGCTGCACCTGCGGGTGACGGACAACGGGCGCGCGACGGCACACCGGCCGGCCGGCGGGTCGGGCGGCTACGGTCTGGTCGGCATGCGCGAACGCGTCGCGCTGCTCAAGGGCCGGCTGTCGGCCGGGCGGGGCCCGGACGGCGGCTGGCGCGTCGAAGCTTGGCTGCCGCTGGCGGCCGGAGAAGACACGGAAGGGGACGAGTGATCCGGGTACTGATCGCCGACGACCAGGAGATGGTGCGGATGGGCTTCCGCATGATCCTGGACGCGCAGGACGACATCGAGGTCGTCGCCGACGTCGCGGACGGCGTCTCGGCGGTCTCGAAGGCCCGCGAACTGCGCCCGGACGTCTGCCTGCTCGACATCCGCATGCCGGGCCTCGACGGCCTGGAGGTGGCCCGGCAGCTGGCCGGGCCGGACGTGGCCGACCCGCTGAAGGTGGTCGTCGTCACGACGTTCGACCTCGACGAGTACGTGCACACGGCACTGCGCAACGGCGCGTCCGGGTTCCTGTTGAAGGACGCGGGCCCGGCGCTGCTGATCGAAGCGGTCCGCGCGGCCGACCGCGGCGACGCACTCGTGTCGCCGCAGATCACCGTGCGGCTGCTCAAGCACTTCGACGGGTCCGGCTCGGCGAAGCGGCAGGTCGCACCTCCTTCCGAGCCGCTGACCGCCCGCGAGCTGGACGTCGTCAAGGCGGCCGCGCGTGGGTTGACGAACACCGAAATCGGCGCGGAGCTGTTCATGTCCCTGTCGACGGTGAAGACGCACCTGGCCTCGGTGCAGAGCAAGATCGGCGCGCGGAACCGGGTGGAAACCGCGGCCTGGGCGTGGCGGAGCGGAGTCGTTTCCTAGTCGTTGTCCCTCCGCCACACCAGCAGCAACGTGGCCATGAGCGCGAAGACCAGCCCGACGAGCAAGGCCGACAGCCACGCGGGCCAGTGCAACGACATCCCGGTCAAGGTGACGCCGACCGCGGCGAGGACCGAAATGCCGACGATGATCGCGGCAGCGCACGCGTAGGCGATCCGGCCCCCGGCGTCGCCCGCGTCGACCTCGCCTTCGGCCTCGCCGGACAGCGGGCCGAAGGCGATCTTGAGGCGCCCTCTCACCTTCACGCGCTCGACGTGCACCTCGGCGCGTTCCGAGGGGTTCGGCTCAGCCTTGGACAGGTCCGTCTCGATCGCCTCGTCCACCGATCTCCCTCACCTTCCCTGACCGGTGCTGGCGGTGCACCGGACGGACGGTCCCTCGTTAGTTGGTCGACACCGTACCACCAATGCGGTGAAGTGATGCTCAAAGCGAGTACAGAGAGTAATAGAAGATCAATATATTTGACCCGCCTGACACGCGAGTCGTCAGGTTTTTGTCAACTCTGCCCCAGCTGCCACCCGACGGGAGACGTGGGAGGCGACGCCGACGCTGACAACGTGGTCAGCGCGGTAAGAGCCCTACTCCACAAAGGACGTTGTAGCGATTTCGCGACGCCGAACGTTCAATTGATTTATGCGGACCGAACAGACCACCCGGCAAATTGGTTCAGTCGATCGCGAGGGCCGATGACTACGTACCGCTACCCACGGGTAGGGTATCCAGGTAACATGCATCTCAGACGCATCTCTCATACGTGCATCAGCTTGACAGCAGCTACGCGACACGCGGATGATGAGCATGAATCCGGAGGTACGGGACCTCCGGGTGACGCACTTGTCCGCCGAACGTCGCTTCCGACGGGTACCGGCTGCAGTGACGCAGCCGAGCTCGGCGAAGTGCTCCGGGGCCGGCCATTGGGGGACCGCGCCTCGCATACGAAAGGACGGTTGTCGTGACACCGAAAAGTGGGTCGGTAACAAACGAACTCGGTGAAGCGAAAACCGCTCCCGGAAAGCCTCCGCCTCGCGGCGGCGGTGGTGGCGGGGGGCTGGAGCGGGTGACCGTGAACCTGGTTCCCCGTGCGTCGCGAGCCCTGGACCGGGCCGTCGAACTCACCGGGGATTCGAAGACCGACACGATCAACCGGGCTTTGCAGGTGTACGCCGTCCTCGAGGAAGCGGTGAGCAAGGGCGGCGAGGTGGTGATCCGCCACAGCTCGGGGGACCAGGAAGTGATCCGCTTCGTCTGACCCCCCCCGGGGGTCGGCGACGGCCTCGGAAGGCCCGTCGCGGGTGCGTAGTATCCAGAGATGCAACGCCGTTTCCACGCCCCTGTCGTTCTCCCCGCCGACCCGTCCTGTTCGCTTCTCCGTGACGCGGTCGTCGATGTCGACGCCGATGGGCGTATTTCGTACTGCGGACCGGCGGCCACCGCCCCCGAATCCGCCGCACCGGTCACCACCCTGACCGGCATCCTGCTGCCCGGCCTGGTCAACACGCACGCGCACAGCCCGATGACGCTGCTGCGCGGCATGGGCGGCGACCTGCCGCTGCTGCCCTGGCTGAACGAGATCATCTGGCCCGCCGAGGCGAAGCTGCGCCCCGACGACGTCCGCACCGGCATGCTGCTCGGCTCGGTCGAGATGCTCCGCCACGGCGTCACGACCAGCGCCGAGATGTACTTCGAAGGCGAGCAGCTGGTCGACGCGGTCCTCACGACGGGCGGCCGCGTGCTGGTCGCGCCGCCGGTGATGGAGCTGCCCGGGCTCGACTGGCGCGCCCAGCTGGCCGGCATCGAGCGCTGGATCGACACGGACGGCCTCCGCTTCGGCCACGGCGACCGCATCGAGCTGGGCTACGGCCCGCACTCGGCGTACATGCTGTCCGCGGAGGGGCTGCGCGCGACGGCGGAGTCGGCTCGCTCGCGCGGTGCGCTGGTGCAGATCCACGTCGCGGAGGCGGCGGCGGAAGACACCGCGGTCCGTGCCTCGCACGGTTCGGTGCCGGCGCTGCTTCGTGAACTGGGCATGTTGGACGGCCGGGTGCTGGCCGCGCACTCGATCCACCTCTCGGACGAGGACATCGCACTGTTCGCCGCGCACGGGGTCGGCATGGCGCACTGCCCGGGGTCGAACGCGAAGCTGGCTTCGGGCATCGCGCGGATCGCGGACCTGCGCGCGGCGGGGGTCGCGGTCGGGCTGGGCACGGACGGCCCGGCCTCCAACGACGACCTCGACCTGTGGGAAGAACTGCAGCTCGCGGCCATGTTCGCGCGCTTGGCGACGGGTGACTCGACGGTGCTGACGGCGGCGGACGTGTTCCTGCTGGCCACCCGCGGTGGAGCTTCGGCATTGGGCCGCACGGACATCGGCGCGCTGGAAGCGGGCCGGTGGGCCGACCTGGTGCACATCGACCTGGACGACCCGGCGTTCGCGTGCGGCCTGGAGGTGCCGGACGTGCAGCTGCTGTCCAACCTCGTCTGGGCGGCCGGCTCACGGCGGGTGCGGGACGTGTGGGTCGCGGGCGAGCAGGTGGTGGCCGACGGCGAGCCGGTGAAGGTGGACCGGGCCAAGGTGCAGGCCGGCGTGGCCGAGACGGCGGCGCGGCTGCGGGTCTAGCGCGGCCGGAGGATGACCTCCGTCGGGTGGGCGTCCGGGGTGGCGGACACCGCGGTCACCACCGCGGTGGCCACCGAGTCCGCCTTCAGCAGGTGCGACGTGTCGTACTCGCGCCCCTCGCCCGCGAAGATCGCCTGCTGCATCTCCGTGTCCGTGCGGCCCGGGTAGACCGACGTCACGCGGATGTCGCGCTCCTCCTCGCGGAGGGCGTCGGCGAAGGCGCGGACCGCGAACTTGCTCGCCGCGTACGGGGACCAGCCCGGGCGGGCGTTGAGGCCCGCGCCCGAGTTGACCACCACCACGTGGCCGCCCGCCGCGCGCAGGGCGGGGAGCAGCAGGCGGGTCAGCTCGACCACCGCCAGGGTGTTGACCTCGAAGTTGTCGCGCCACGCCTCAGCGGAAGCCTCCTCGATGCGGCCCAGGCGCGCCACCCCCGCCGAGTGGACCAGCACGTCCAGGGACGAGATGTCCGCGGCCGCCGAAGCGAGCGAAGCGGGATCCGTCAGCTCCACCGGCCACGGCTTCGCGCCCGGGAGCTCCTTCGCCAGTGCGGCCAGCGCGTCGGCGTCGCGGCCGCCGAGGAGTACCCGGTGCGTCGGGGCCAGCTGATGGGCGATCGCCGCCCCGATCCCGCGGGATGCGCCGGTCACCAGGGCGAGGGGAAGATCCGTCATGCCTCCACCGTAGCTACGCGAAGCCCACGTCCACCGTGCGGTCGTCGCGCTTGCCGGTGCCGAGGGTGCGCGGTTCCGCGCAGCCGGACGCCGGGTCCACGTCGGAATCACGGGCGTCGTCGCCGGTGTCCTTGACCGTCGGGTGGTGGCCGTCCGTGGTGAAGCACACCTGGTACGTGCCGTCCGCCAGGCCGTCGAAGCCGTACGCGCCGCCCGCGCCGCTTACGACGCTCGCCACTTCCTTGCCGCTCGCGTCCTTCAGCACCACCTTCACGCCGGCGAGACCCGGTTCGCCCGCGTCCTGCAGGCCGTTGCCGTCCGTGTCGGCCCAGGCGAAGTCGCCGAGCCGGTTCGCCGGGGCGAGCAGCCCGAGGTCCACCGCGAAGTCTTCGTGGGACGGCCCGCCCACGGTGCGCGGTGCGGTGCAGCCGTCCGAGCCGGCGTCCGAATCGCGATCGTCGCTGCCCGCATCACGGCGGGTCGCGGTGAAGTCCGCCGGAACGGTGAAGCAGACCTGGTACGTCCCGTCCTTCAGCTTCTCGAAGCCGTACTTGCCCTTGTCGTCGGTCGTCGCGGTACCGACCGTGCCGTCCGCGCCGTCCTTCAACGTCACCTTGACGCCCGCGACGCCGGGCTCGTCCGGGTCCTGCAGGCCGTCGCGGTTGCGGTCCGCCCAGACGAAGTCGCCGAGCTTCGCGATGGCCGGCGGCGGCTGCACCGTGATCGTCGCCGACGCCGTCTTGTCGCCGAGCGTGCCGCCCGGGTAGTGCACGCCGGTGACCTTCGCCGTGTTGACGTGCCCGCTGTCGGCCACCGTGAGGTCCGGGTGGTCGCAGGTCAGCTGCCGGTTCGCGCCCGCGGCCAGCGCGAACGGCTCGAACGTGCCGGGGCACCACGGGTCCTGCACCGTGATCCCGGTGAGGTCCTGGGTGCCCTCGTTGGTCACGGTGACGCGGTAGTGCGCGGTATCGCCCGCGGTGACCGTCGCGAACGAGGCCCACGCGCCGGTCGCCGGGTTCTGCACTTCCTTCTTCACCGAGTACGCCGCGAGCTGGAGGTCGACGCAGTCCCAGTGCAGCCGGTCGAGGGTGGTCGTGGCGAAGAACTTCACCGCGGCCGCTTTCGCCGGCGCCGTCGCCGCCGGGAAGTCCTGCTGGACCAGGGTGCCGTCGCCGACGTAGTGGTCGGCGACGAGCTTGGTCTCCTGGATCTGCGTGCCGGTGGCGTCGTAGAACCGCAGGCCGGTGGCCGGTGCGTACCTCGGCGCGCGCGAAGCGGTCCAGACGCTGAGGGCGTAGACGCCGCCGGGGACGAACCGCTCGGTCTGGTAGGCGGTGCTGGTCTTGCCGTCCGGCGTCTGGACGACCGCCGTCCGCTCCCCGTCGACGGCGTACTCCCGCTCGGTCAGCAGCTTCGGCACCTT
Source organism: Amycolatopsis sp. NPDC058278 (assembly GCF_042881395.1). Classification (NCBI taxonomy): domain Bacteria; kingdom Bacillati; phylum Actinomycetota; class Actinomycetes; order Pseudonocardiales; family Pseudonocardiaceae; genus Amycolatopsis; species Amycolatopsis sp. NPDC058278. The sequence goes on from NZ_JBHVXZ010000032.1 coordinate 62,786, forward strand.
CGCGGCCGGTGTTCCGGGCGGGACCGGCGCGGCCGGGGCGAACACGTACCCGTCCGGGGCGCCGCCCCGCGCCGCGAGCTCGACGCTCGGGTTCGCCGCGAGCCCGCCGCAGGCCGGCGGCGCGTCCGCGGCGGTGGAGGTGGACGCGGGCACGACCGCCGCCGCGATCGCCACCACCGCCACCGCCACCGTGCGCCCCGAGAAGATCACCTCTCGACTATGGCGCGCGAAGCGGGCCCGCACCGGCCCAGAACCGTCCACTTAAGAGTGAACCTTCATTGAAACTCGGCCGGCGCGGACCGCTGCGTCAGCGCTCGCCGATGCGGCCGGGCAGCCCGAAGCGGCCCTTCTTCCACACCGAGACGATGGCCGGCCGCGGCTGCGCGGTGCCGCCGTCCGGCCAGTGCGACGTCGGGTTCGCCGAGCTCGTCGCGTTCTCACCCGGGTGCTGGACCGCCACGAGCACCAGGTTGTCCGTCACGACCGGGCCGCACGTCTCGGCGCCGACCGGCACCGACAGGAACTGCTTGACGTGCCCGCGCTCCGGACCGGCGACCGGCACCGAGAACAGGCCGTCGTTCGCGCCGAGGGCGTTGCCGTCGGTGGAGATCCACAGGTTTCCGTGCCGGTCGAAGGCCACGTTGTCCGGGCAGGAGATCGGGCTGACCTGGTCCTTCGGGAAACCGCCGAAGTAGGTGTCCGCCGCCTGGGGATCGCCGCAGACCAGCAGCAGCCGCCAGGAGAACCGGGTCGACGCCGCGTCGCCGCAGTCCTCCTCCCACTCCAGGACGTGGCCGTTCTTGTTGCCCACCCGCGGGTTCGGCTCGTCGGCACCGGCCTTGCCCGTCGCGCCGCGGTCGCTGTTGTTGGTCAGCGCCGCGTAGATCCGGCCGTTGACCGGGTTCGGCTCGATGTCTTCCGGCCGGTCCATCTTCGTGGCGGCCACCTGGTCCGCGGCCTGGCGCGTGAAGACGTAGACCTCTTCGGCGGTGAAGCCGTCCACAAAGGACTTGTCGCCGCTCGCGAGCGGGATCCACTCGCCGGTGCCGTCGAACTCGCCGTCGGCGGGCAGCGTGCCCTTGCCGTCGATCTCCGCGGCCGGGCTGTCGCCGGTGAAGCGGCCGACGTAGAGCGTGCCCTCGTCGAGCAACGCCGAGTTGTGCCGCCGCGCGTGCGCGCTGTTGCCCGGCTTGTACTTGCCCTTCGAGACGAACTTGTAGATGTATTCGAACCGGCTGTCGTCCCCGGAGTAGACGGCGACCCGGCCGTCGGCGGTGATCTTGATGTTCGCGGCCTCGTGCTTGAACCGGCCGAGCGCGGTGTGCTTGACCGGCGTCGAGTTCGGGTCGTTGGGGTCGATCTCGACGACCCAGCCGAACCGGTTCGGCTCGTTGGGCTCCTGCGCGACATCCCAGCGCTTGTCGAACCGCTCCCACTTGCGGGTGCTCGTGCCGGCGCCGACGGAGTAGCGCTTGAGCCGCGCGGCCGCGACCGGGTCGGTGACCTTGTCGGAGTTGGCGAAGTACTGGTCGAAGTTCTCCTCGCCGGAGAGCACCGTGCCCCACGGCGTCACGCCACCGGAGCAGTTGTTCTGCGTGCCGCGGACCTTCCGCCCGCTCGGGTCCGCCGAGGTCCTGAGGTACTTCGAGCCGGCGGCAGGGCCACGGACCTCGAAGATCGTGTCGAGGGTGATCCGGCGGCCGTACCGGCTGGGGACGACCTCGAGGCCGCCGTGGATCGGGTCGCGGCGCGCCTGCAGCACCGAGAGGCCGTGCGCGGCCCAGGCGATCTTCACCTGCTCCTCGGTCGGGTTGGCCGGGTCGTACTGGTCGGCCGGGAACATGTGGACCTCGGTCGTGTATTCGTGGTTGACCACGAGCAGGTTCGACAGGCCCAGCGGGTCCTGCGGGATCAGGCCGACGAAGTCGTTGTTGTAGCCGAACTGCTCGGCCTGCGCGGCCGCGGTCTGCTTGGTGAAGTCGAACTTCGGCGCACCCGCGACGACCGGGTCACCCCAGCGGACGACGACGCGCTGGGCGTAGCCGTCGGGGATGCTGACCGCGTCGAGCTTGTTCGGCGGGACCGGCGTGAAGTCGGTGCCAGGCACCGGGCGCGGGCGCGGCTTCTGCGCGGGCGCGGCGGCCGCGGTTCCCGACAGCGCGGCGAACCCGCCCGCGGCGGCGGCCATCACGGCGCCCGCCTTGAAGATCCGGCGGCGGGAGATGTCCTTGACGACGTCGCCGAAGTACTCGTTGCCGGATTCGTTGGCCTCGGGGTGCGCGCACGCGTTGCCGCAGCGGTATTCGCAGGTGATCGGGGAGCGGCCACCCGGGTGAGCGGGGAACAGCGGGAGCAGGCGGTCGAGCACTTCGCCTCCATGGTGGGGTTCGGGAACGAACCGAACCTAAGCTCCGAAAACCAGCCGTTCCGGACATTCAGATGAACATCGGGTGTACCGCCACCCCGATCGGCCGCGTCAGAACTCTTCGCCGACGAGCACCGCCTCCTGCGGCAAGGTGTGCGGGTCCGCCTTCTTCTCCCGCAGCGAGAGCAGCGCACCCGCGACGACGCACAGCACGGCCGAGGCGACGAACGGCGCCTGCGGCGAGCCGAACCACTCGGCGACGTGCCCGACGAGCGTCGCGGCGACCGCGCCACCCAGCCAGCGGCAGAAGTTGTAGCCCGCGCTGGCGACCGGGCGCGGCGCGTCGCTGATCGCCATCGCGGTGCCGGTGAACAGCGTGTTCAGCAGGCCGGACACCAGCCCGGAGACGATGATCCCGGCAACGAGCACCGGCTTGCTCGGCACGGCGAGGACCAGCATCAGCACGGCGTACCCGAAGACGGCGGCCGCGGCGGCGTGCCGCTCGCCGAGCTTGGCGGCCAGCCGCGGCGCGAGGGCGACCCCGGCGACGGCGACGCACAGGCCCCAGCCGCAGAACACCAGGCCGACGGCGATCGCGCTCCAGCCGAGGACGAACGGCGACCAGGCGAGCACCGCGAAGAACGCGGCGGTGTACAGCGCCGAGGCGACGGAGGTGCGCAGCAGGCCGGTGTGCTTCAGCGCGCGCAGGGGGTCGAGCAGCTTAATCGGGGCCCGCCGCTCGTGCTTGTCGCTGTCGAGGAAGACCGCGCACAGCACCAGCGCGCCGGCCATCAGGATCGCGGTGCCGAGGAACGGGCCGCGCCACGAGATGCGGCCGAGCAGCGCGCCCAGCAGCGGGCCGACCGACAGGCCGACGCCGAGAGCGGCCTCGTAGAGCAGGATCGCGCCGGACTGGCCGCCGGTCGCGGCGCCGACGATCACCGAAAGCGCGGTCGCGATGAAGAACGCGTTGCCGAGACCCCAGACCGCGCGCAGCCCGACGAGCTGTTCGATCGACCCGGCGGCCGCGCAGAGGGCGGTGGCGGCGACGATCAACGTGAGCCCGACGAGCACGGTGCGCTTCGCACCGAAGCGGGCGCTCGCCGCACCGGTGAGCAGCATCGCGACGACCTGGACGCCGAGGTAGGACGAGAAGAGCAAGGTGACCTGGGACGGCGTCGCATCCAGGCCCTTGGCGATGGACAGCAGGATCGGGTCGACGAGCCCGATCCCCATGAAGGCGATGACCGCGGCGAACGCGGTGATCCACACCTGCTTGGGCTGGCCCTTGACGGCGTCCAGCAGGCTCGAGTGGTGTTCAGCGCTCATCGCTGATCAGTTCCTCCTTCTTGGTGTCGACGAGCAATTTGGCGAGGGCGGGCAGGGCGGCTTCGATCGCGGCGCGGTCGGTTTCGTCCATGGCGATGAGCCGCTCGCGGAGGAACTCCTCGCGAGCCGTCACCAGTTCGGCGTAAAAACGTAGGCCCTCGTCGGTGACCTCGACCAGCACCGCACGGCCGTCGGCGGGGTCCGGCCGGCGCGTCGCGAGCCCGAGCCGTTCGAGCCGGCCGACGACGTCGGTCATCGACGGCAGCTTGACCCGTTCGAACTCGGCCAGCGCGCTCATCCGGCGCGGACCGCCGTTGACCAGCTCACTCAGCACCGAACCCTGGGTGAGGGTCAGCGTCAGCTGCGGGGTCTGGCGGCGCACCTGGTGGTACAGGCGGAAGACCAGCGGCCGCAGCCGGTGGGCGAGATCGGTGATCGCGGAAGTCACTTAGCCAGGCTAACAAAATTTAGTAAGGGTAGCTAAGTAAGTCGGCTCACAGGCTAGGCTCGGGCCATGGACGCGGTGATCTTCGACCTCGACGGCGTACTGGTGGACTCCGAGCGGATCTGGGACGAAGTGCGGCGCGCGGTGGTCGCCGAGCACGGCGGCACCTGGCGCGAGGAGGCGACCCGCGCGCAGCAGGGGATGAGCACCCCGGAGTGGGCGCGTTACCTGGTGGAGGAGCTGGGCGCGCAGCTCACGCCACCGGAGATCGCAACGGTGGTGGTCAAGCGGATGGCGGCGCGGTACGCGGCGGAGCCACCGTTGATCCCGGGGGCGGTGGACGTCGTCCGGCAGGTGTCGGCGCGGTGGCCGGTGGCGATCGCGAGCTCGTCGCCGGTGATCCTGATCAAGGGGTTCCTGGACGTGACGGGCCTCCCGGTGGGGGCGGCGGTGTCGTCCGAGCAGGTCGGGGCGGGGAAGCCGGCGCCGGACGTGTATCTGAGGGCGGCCGAGCTGCTGGGGGTGCCACCGCAGGATTGCGCGGCGGTCGAGGACACGACGAACGGGCTGCGGTCGGCGTTGGCGGCGGGGATGGCGGTGTACGCGGTGCCGAACCCGCATTTTCCGCCGGATCCCGAGGTGCTGAAGCAGGCCACGGCGGTGGTGGAGAAGATCACCGACTTGCCGGGGGCGCTGGGGCTCAGCTGACCTCGAAGCGCACCGGCGGCGAACCCGGGTTCACGTCGGCGAGGAACACCTGGCCCAAGTCCACCGAGGCGACCACCCTGGCTTGGCTCAGATCACCCGCGGCGTCGTAGAGGCGCAGCACGTGCACCGCCCGGTCGACGAGGAAAACCGCCTTGCCAGCGGGCAGCGGCCCGCCGTTCTTGCCGACGTACCCGGCGCTCACGGGACGACCCGACACGGGAACGCACGACGGCGACTCGACGCCGAAGTTCGAGTCCGGGCCGCCGTGGGTCGCTCCCTTGGGCAGCGCCTCGACGCAGAACACGGGCCGTCCCGTGGTGTCGAGGGCTTGGGAGGCATACGAGGTCCAGGCGTCCGTTTGCCCCACGAAGTCGGTGAGGGCCTTCGGCTCACCCGGGGCGCTCAAGGGCGGCGAGATCAGGGGCTGCGCGAGCACCAGTTCCTGTCCCGGGCGGGCCGCCGGCTCCGGTGCCGGGCTCGGAGCGGTGTTCAGCTGCGTGGCCAGCAACACGCTGGTCAGCACCACCATCACCGCCGCCAGCGGGGCGGCCCACACCGCCGCCCGGCGACGCCTCACCGGCCGCCGCTGCCTTCGCTGCTGCTCCGCCCAGGCCGCGTCGAGGTTGGGCGTGACCTCCCCGGCCTGCTCCCGCAGCGTCTCGGCCAGCTTGCGTTCGAGGTCGGTCATCGCTCACCTCCCAGGTCGTCCCCCAGGTGCTTGCGCAGATTCTCCATCGCGTGGTGCGTCGTCGCCTTCACCGTGCCCTGGGAGATGCCCAGGGTCTCCGCGATGGCCGCCGTGCTGAGGTCCAGCCAGTAGCGGAGCACCAGCACCTCGCGCTGTCGGCGGGACAGCCGCGCCAGCACCGCGCGCAGCCGCTGGTGCTCCCAGTTCGCCACCGCCCTGACCTCGGCCGACAGCTCGTCCGGCGGCCGCTCCTGCGGGGTCCGCCGGACGACGCGCAGGTGCCGGGTCCGCGACCGCGACATGTTCACCACGATCGTGCGGAGGTAGCCGGCCACCCGCGAGTGGTCGGTCAGGGAGTCCCAGCGCTGGTGGAGCTTGACGAAGGCCTCCTGCGCCACGTTCTCCGCGTCGTCCGCGCCGAGCAGGTGGGCCAGCCGGGTCATCTGGCCGAAGTACTCGCGGAAGAGGTCGTGGAAGGTCGGCACGCCCAGGTCCCCCGGCGCGCTTTCGCCCACACTCGCACTCACACCCCGCCAACGCCCACCCCGCCCCACCGGTTTAGTGGACCACGCGAAGAAGGCCGCCACCAGCGGTGACGGCCTTCGACGATGACAGCTTTACCGCTCGAGCTCGCCGCGGATGAACTTGTCGACGGCGTCGCGCGCGGTCGAGTCGTCGTACTGCTCCGGCGGCGACTTCATGAAGTACGACGACGCCGACAGGATCGGGCCGCCGATGCCGCGGTCGAGCGCGATCTTTGCCGCACGCACCGCGTCGATGATGATGCCCGCCGAGTTCGGCGAGTCCCACACCTCGAGCTTGTACTCCAGGTTCAGCGGCACGTCGCCGAACGCGCGGCCCTCGAGCCGGACGTAGGCCCACTTGCGGTCGTCGAGCCACTGCACGTAGTCCGACGGGCCGATGTGCACGTTGCCCTTGCCGAGGTCGCGGTCGACCTGCGACGTGACGGACTGGGTCTTCGAGATCTTCTTCGACTCGAGCCGCTCGAGCTCCTTCATGTTCAGGAAGTCCATGTTCCCGCCCACGTTGAGCTGCATCGTCCGGTCGAGCTGGACGCCGCGGTCCTCGAACAGCTTCGCCAGCACGCGGTGCGTGATGGTGGCGCCGACCTGGGACTTGATGTCGTCACCGACGATCGGGACGCCGGCGTCTTCGAACTTCTTCGCCCACTCCGGGTCGGAGGCGATGAACACCGGCAGCGCGTTGACGAACGCCACACCGGCGTCGATCGCGGCCTGGGCGTAGAACTTGTCGGCCACCTCGGAGCCCACCGGCAGGTACGACACGAGCACGTCGGCTTCGGCCTCGCGCAGCGCGGCGACGATGTCGACCGGGGTCTCGTCGGACTCCTCGATCGTCTCGCGGTAGAAGCGGCCGAGCCCGTCGTGGGTGTGGCCGCGCTGGACGGTGACGCCAAGGGGCGGCACGTCGGCGATCTTGATGGTGTTGTTCTCGGAGGCGAAGATCGCCTCGGACAGGTCGCGGCTGACCTTCTTGGCGTCCACGTCGAACGCGGCGACGAACTCGATGTCGCGGACGTGGTAGCCGCCGAAGTCGACGTGCATCAGACCGGGGACGCGGGTGGCCGGGTCCGCGTCGCGGTAGTACTGGACACCCTGGACCAGCGACGCCGCACAGTTGCCGACGCCCACGATGGCCACCCGTACGCGGCGGTTCTCGCCCATGGGGGTTTCTCCTTCAATCCGTGTCTGTTCAGTAGGTCTGGTGCCGCCACGCTGCGGCCCGGGCCGGGCGGCTCAGGTCTCCGGACCCTGCCGTTCGGCTTGTTCGTGCGCGATCAGCTCGTTGAGCCAGCGCACCTCCCGCTCGCTGGTCTCCAGCCCCAGCCGGTGCAGCTCGCGGGTGTAGCGATCGATCTTCTCCTCGGCCCTGGCCAGCGCCGCCCGCATCCCCTCACGGCGTTCTTCGACGCGGCGGCGGCGGCCCTCGAGGATCCGCATCCGCACGTCGGCCGGGGTCCGCGAGAAGAAGGCCAGGTGAACGCCGAAACCTTCGTCGTCCCAGGTCTGCGGCCCGGCGTCGCCGAGCAGCTCACCGAAGCGCTCCTTGCCCTCCGCGGTGAGCTTGTAGACCCGCCGTCCGCGCCGCGACCACGCCCGGTCGTCGGCCTCGTCCAGCTCTTCGACCAGGTACCCGGCCCGCAGCAGCTTCCGCAGGGTCGGGTACAGCGAGCCGTACGAGAACGTCCGGAACGTGCCGAGCGTCTCGTGCAGCCGCTTGCGCAGCACGTACCCGTGCATGGGCGCTTCGTGCAGAAGACCGAGGATCGCGAACTCCAGCACACCGCACCCCCTTCCGGGAACAAACCGAGACGAGCCGCGTTGCTCCGAACGATCGCCTCGATCCAACCTACTCAGCCACTATATCGCGCCGATACATCGAAGTGGCGAAGCTAACCTCGCCCGATTACCCATCGGGGACGAAATTCACCGGAGAGTTATCGAACGTCCGGCGTGTCCGCCCCGGTCACGGGCTTGGTGGCGCTAGGGGGCGTGGACGACACAGGAAGAGCCCGTACTCTGTCCTCGTGATTAACCAGCGGCAGGTCGTGGACTACGCGCTGCAGCGCCGTGCGCTGCTGGCCGAAGTCCGCTCCGGGCGCGTCGGCAGCCACGAAGCCTGCGACGCGAGCCCGTACCTGCTGCGAGCGGCGAAGTTCCACGGCCGGGACGGTGACCTGCCCTGCCCGATCTGCCGCCAGGAGCCGCTGACCCTGGTGTCCTGGGTCTACGGCGACGAGCTCAAGCACGTCGCGGGCTCGGCCAGGACACCCGAAGAGCTGGCCAGGATGGCGGGCTCGTTCGCCGAGTTCACCGTGTACGACGTCGAAGTGTGCCGGGCATGCCACTGGAACCACTTGGTGCGGTCATACGTCCTCGGCACAGGGGAACCGGTCGGTCCGCGAAGGACCGCAGGCCGGTGAGCCACCGCACGACCATCGCAACACGCAGGTCAGTACCCCTGCGGGTACTGATCCGGGAGGCCCATCCGTGACCGACGACAACCGCTCCTGGCCGAACCAGGAGCCAGACGCACCCCGTCGCGCCCAGTGGCCGGGTGAAGACGCGGGACCGGCGTGGCCCGGTGAGTCGCCCCGGCGCGCCAACCCGGCGCGCGGTGGCGCCGGGCAGGGCGGTCCGGCCTGGCCCGCCGGCGACGAAGGTGGCCAGCAGTGGCCCGGTGAGCAGCCACGACGCCCGCAGGCGCCCCGCGGCCAGAGCGGTGCGGACGCCCGGCGCCAGCCGCCCCCGCCCGGTGGCCGACGTCCCGGTCAGCCCCCCGGCTCGCCGCCCCAGGGCTTCCGGCAGCCCCCGCCCGGCGGCCGCCGTCCGGAACCGGAACCCGAACGTGAGCCGGATCTCATCACCCACCACGCGCACAACGGGACCGAAGACGGCTACGAGCCGTACGACGACGACCGGTTCGACGAGTTCGCCGACGACGTCGAGCCCCAGCAGGAGCTCGACGAGAAGGGCCGCAAGGTCCTCACGCCGGCGCAGCGGAAGAAGCGCCGCTGGAAGATCATCCGGCGGGTCGCCTACGCCTTCGTCGGCGTCTTCTTCGTCGTTCCCGCGATCGCGTTCGTGATCACCTACTTCATGGTCGACGTGCCGACGGCGGAGAGCGTCGCTGCCCTGCAGAGCCAGCCGATCACCTACTACTACGCCGACGGCAAGACGGTGATGGGGAAGGAAATGCCCAAGAGCGGCAACCGCCAGCTGCTCAAGCCGGGTGAGATCCCCGACGTCGTCAAGCACGCCGTGTACGCGGCCGAGGACGCGACGTTCGAGACCAACTCCGGCTTCGACGTCACCGGCATCCTCCGCGCGGTGTTCAACCAGGCCACCGGCGGGCAGGGCGGTGGGTCGACCATCTCCCAGCAGTTCATCAAGAAGGCCACGGAGAACGACGCCCCGACGCTGACCCGCAAGTGGACCGAGCTGGCGAAGTCGTTCAAGATGAACAACCAGCAGTCCAAGGAAGAGATCATCACCGGGTACCTGAACATCGTGTACTTCGGCCGCGGGTCGAGCAGCATCCAGGCCGCCGCGAAGTCCTTCTTCAACAAGGACGCCAAGGACCTCAGCGCGTCGGAAGCCGCGCTGCTGGCCGGCCTGATCCAGGGACCGAGCAAATCGGAGAACCAGGACTACGCCCAGCGCCGGTGGACGTACGTGATGGACCAGATGGTGGCCAACAAGTGGCTGCGCCCCGACGAACGCGCGGCCGCGCAGTTCCCGACGCCGATCCCGAAGAACTCCAACAAGGAGGAGAACTCGGGCAAGATGACCTACCAGCTCCAGCAGCGCATCAAGGAAGAGCTGGGCGCGAAGGGCTACGACGAGACCAAGCTGTTCGCCACCGGCGCCAAGATCTACACCACGATCGACCCGGCGGCGCAGGACGCGGCGGACCAGGCCGTTCAGGAGGGCATGAAGGGCCAGACGGACGAGAAACTGCTCGCCGCGCTCGTGGCCGTGGACCCGAAGACCGGCGGGATCCTCGCCTACAACTACGGCCCGGAAACCGTCAAGGACAAGGACGGGAAGGACGCGATCGGTCAGGACCGGGCGAACCAGGCCCGCAACCCGGGCTCGTCGATGAAGCCGTTCGACCTGACCGGGTTCCTCAAGATGGGCGGAGGCCTCGGCGACACTTTCGATGGCTCGGACAACCGCAAGTTCCCCGGGGTCGCCAAGCCGGTCCGCAACGCGGGCGACAACGAAAGCTGCGGTCCGCAGTGCACGGTCGCGCGGGCGATGGAGATTTCGGCGAACACCGTGTTCTACGACATGGTGTTCAACAAGGTGAAACCGAAGGGGGTCGTGGCGGCGGCGAAGCAGGCCGGTGTCCGGACGACCGACGAAGGTGGCACCGCCACACTCTTCGACGGAGACAACAACATCTCGCTCGGCGGTGGTAGGACCCAGGTCGCCCCCAGGGACATGGCTTCGGCGTACGCGTCTTTCGCCGGCGGCGGCGTCTACCACGAGCAGCACTTCGTCTCGAAGCTGACGAACGCCCAGGACGAGGTGGAGTTCGACGAGAACAACATCAAATCCAACCCGGCGTTCGACAACGACGCGGCGAAGAGCCAGCAGATCGCCGGCAACGTCACCGAGGCGCTGAAGCCGGTCATCGAGCACTCGAAGCTGAAGTGCCCCACCGGCCACGAGTGCGCCGGCAAGACCGGTACGCAGCAGTACTCGCCCAAGGACGGCGACCCCGCGTCGTACGGCAACCTCAACGCCCAGACGTGGATGGTGGGCTACACCCCGTCGGTGTCCGCGGCGGTGTGGGTCGGCGGCGACGGCAACCAGCCGCTGCACGACTCGAAGGGCAAGCCGATCTTCGGTTCGACGATCGCCGGCCCGACCTGGGCGAACTTCCTGAACCTCTACCTCAAGGGCAAGCCGGCGGAGAAGTTCGACAAGGTCGAGCCGCTCGGCAAGGACGTCAACGAGGTGACCACGACGCCGCAGAAGCCCTCGAACACACCGACGCCGTCGGAGCCCCCGAGCACGACGTCGTCCCAGCCGCCCCCGGAGACGTCCAGCGAAACCGAGACCTCGACTTCCCGGTCGACCCGGCCGGGCCCGCCGGGTAGGACGACCCCGTCGCTGCCCGGCGGCGGTGACGGGCTCGGCAGACCACCCGGCACGGAAAACGAATGACCGCGAGGCCCCGCACTTCTCGAGTGCGGGGTCTCCGCGTTTTCGGTGAACCACCGCCGTCCGTGGTCCGTGTGGAGTGTCGAGGGGTCTGCGCCCGCAGCCCACCGGAGGACGGCCCGTGTACACCGACCGAAATCGCTCGAGGTCCGGCCGGAGGCCGGTTCCGCGTGGTCGCTACCAGCCACGCCGGCCGCTCCCGCGGCCGGACGAACCGGACGCACCGGACGATCTCGCTGCCGACGTCACCCCGAACCCCCCACCGGACCGGCGCAACCGCCGCTGGAAGACGGTGCGCCGGGTGCTGTACGTCTTGTCCGGCCTGTTCTTCCTGGTGCCCGCGGTCGCCTTCGTGATCACGTACTTCGCCGTCGACGTGCCTTCACCGGACAAAGTCGCGCAGTCGCAGGGCCAGGCGGTCACCTACCTCTACGCCGACGGCACCGAGATGGGCAAGGACGTGCCCGCCGGCGGGAACCGGCAGATCCTCGACCCGGCCCAGATCCCGGACGTCGTCAAGAAGGCCGTGATCGCCACCGAGGACGCGTCCTTCGAGACCAACTCCGGCTTCGACGTCTCCGGCATCCTGCGGGCCGCCTACAACCAGGTCACCGGCGGGTCCGGTGGCGGCTCGACGATCTCGCAGCAGTACATCAAGGTCTCCTCCGGTGACGACGCGCCGACGCTGACCCGCAAGTGGGTCGAGCTCGCGAAGTCGTTCAAGATGAACCAGACCTACCAGAAGGCGGACATCATCACCGCCTACCTCAACACCATCTACTTCGGCCGCGGCAGGTACGGCGTCCAGGCGGCGGCGCAGGCGTACTTCGGCAAGGACGCCGCCCAGCTGAACTACTCCGAGGCCGCGTTGCTCGCCGGGCTGATCCAGCAACCGGGCCGTTCGGAGAACGCGACCGTGGCCCGCGACCGGTGGAACACCGCGTTGGACCGCATGCAGCGCAACGGTTATCTCACTCCCGCCGACCGGAAGGCGGCGCGGTTCCCGACGCCGATCCCGCTGGTCGAATCGCGGCAGGCGAACGCGATCAACCCGTTCGTCCGGAAGCAGGTGAAGGCCGAGCTGGCCGCGGCGGGGATTCCCGAGGAGAAGTACTACTCGGGCGGGTTCCAGGTGTTCACGACGATCGACTCGAAGGCGCAGGCAGCCGCCGAGAAGGCCGTGGCCGAGGGGATGGCCGGGCAGACCGACGACCGCATCCTCGACGCGCTGGTCGCCGTCGACCCGAAGTCCGGCGGCGTGCTCGCCTACTACGGCGGCGCGCCGATCGTGAAGGGCCCGAACGGCGAGGACCAGGCCGGCCGCGACTGGGCGGACGAACCGCACAACCCCGGGTCGTCGATGAAGCCGTTCGACCTCACGGCGTTCCTCAAGGGCGGCCGCGGGCTGAACGCGGTGTTCGACGGCCGCTCGCCGCGGACGTTCCCCGACGTGCCGCTGCCGGTGCGCAACGCCGGCACCACCAGCAGCTGCTCCGAGCAGTGCACGGTGGCCGAGGCGATGCAGCGGTCCACCAACACCGTCTTCTACGACATGGTGCTCAACGTGACCAAGCCGGGCGGCGTGGCCGAAGCCGCGCAGGAGGCGGGCATCCGGACGAAGGACAACGGCGGCCGCAGCGTGCTGTTCACCGGGGACAACAACATCTCCATCGGCGGCGGCCAGACCGCGGTCACGCCGGCGGACATGGCCGCGGGGTACGCGACCTTCGCCGCCGGCGGTGTCCAGCACGGCCGCCACTTCGTGCAGAAGGTGACGAATGCCCAGGGCGAAACCGCCTACGAGGCCGACGTGCGCGCGACGGACGCCTTCGCGGACAACGACCGCGGCAAGAGCCGGCAGATCGCCGGGAACGTGACCGCCGCGCTGGCGCCGGTGATCCCGTTCTCGCGGCTGACCTGCCCGGCCGGCCACGAGTGCGCGGGCAAGACCGGCACCCAGCAGCACACGCCGGGCGACGACGAACCCGCGTCCGCGGCGAACACGAACTCGCAGACGTGGATGGTGGGCTACACGCCCTCGGTCTCCGCCGCGGTCTGGGTGGGCGGTGACGGCGACAAGGCGCTGCGCGGCCCGACCGGGCAGCCGCTGACCCCGTCCGTCGTGGCCGGTCCGGTGTGGCAGCGGTTCATGCAGCTCTACCTGACCGGGAAACCGGCCGAGCGCTTCGACCGGGTCCAGGCGATCACCGCGCCGCAGGACGACCAGCTGCAGCTCCAGCTTCAGTTCCAGCAGCAGCAACAACAACAGCAACAGTTGCCTCAACAGCAGCAGGACCAGCGCTTCACGATCGGCCGCGGTGACGGCAACCAGCAGCAACAGCAACAACAACAGCAGGACCGCGTGCGCGGCAACGACCGGCGCGACGGCCGGGGCCCCGGCCGCGGCAACGGGAACGACACCGGCCAGGCGAACTTCGGCCCGTGACCGGGCCGGGGGAGGTGGCCGTGACCTCGGAGCTGGGGGTCACCGAGGTCACGGCCGGTCAGGGGGTCAGAGCTCGACCACGGTGCCTTCGACACCGGCGCGGCGGGCCGCCTCGATCACGCGCAGGGCCTCGACCGACGACGCCGGGTCGACCGGGAACTCGCCTTCGCCACGCAGGGCGTCGCGCACCTGGGCGTAGAACTGCTCGTAGCGGCCGACCTCGGTGGGCACGGTCTCGATTTCCGGGCCGACGCCGAGCTTCCCGGCGTCCGCCGCGGGCTCGGTGCCCCAGCCCGCGTCGCCGGGGCGCAGGCCCGCCTTGATCTGCGGTTCCTGCACGTCGAGGCCGTACTTGGTGAAGGTCGCCCGGTCACCGAGCACCCGGAACCGCGGGTTCTGCGTGCCGGCCAGCGCGGTCGCCCACAGGTGCGACCGGACGCCGTTCGCGTGGTGCAGCGCGACGAAGACGTCGTCGTCGACCTGGACGCCGGCCCGGCGGCGGTCGACCTCCGCGTAGACCCGGGTGACCGGGCCGAACAGCTGCAGCGCCTGGTCGACGATGTGCGCGCCGAGGTCGTAGAGCAGACCACCGGCTTCGGCCGGGTCGCCGAACTCGCGCCAGTTGTCCTTGGGCTTCGGCACCCAGCGGTCGTAGCGGGACTCGAAGCGGAACACCTCGCCGAGCCGTCCCGAATCGAGGACCTTCCGCACGGTGAGGAAGTCGGAGTCGAGCCGCCGGTTCTGGAAGACCGTCAGGCCGACGCCCGCCGCCTTCGCCGCGTCGACGACCTGTTCGGCTTCGGCCGCGGTCGGCGCGAACGGCTTGTCGACGACCACCGGCAAGCCGGCTTCGATCGCGCGGAGCGCGAGCGGCACGTGCGTGCGGTTGGGCGTGCTGACCACGACGAGGTCGAGATCGCCCGCCCGCTCGAACAACGCGTCGGCGTCCGGCACGATCTCCGCGCCCGGGTGGTCGATGCGGGCTTGCGCGGCGTTGCCCGACGTCGTGATCACCGCCGGGGTGAGCCCGGGCGTCGCCGCCACCAGGGGCGCGTGGAAGACGCGGCCCCCGATGCCGTACCCGAGGATGCCCACGCGCAAGTCGTCCGCCATGCCGTTATTAAACAACAGCGTTGCCTAATTGGCCAGACGTGCGAAGATCCTGTCCATGGCGGACACCGGGGTGAACCTGCGCGACGTGCGCGAGCACAACCGTGTCCTGCTGCTCACGCACATCCTGCGCGCCGGCGGCCTCAGCCGGGTCGAACTCGCCGAACGCACCGGGCTCACCCAGCAGGCCGTCTCCAAGATCGTTCCCGAACTGCTCGACACCGGCCTGCTGGACGAGCAGCGGCAGCCGTCCGCCGGCGTGGGCAAGCCCCGCACGGCGCTGCGCATCCGGGCGGGCGCCAAGCACGCACTCGGCGCGCGCCTCGACCGCGACGAGTACCGCGTGCTGCGCGCCAACCTCATCGGCGAGGTGGAGGAGACGGCGGGCGGCCCGCTGCCACCCGGCTTCACGCCCGCGCAGGCCGTCGACGCCATCGCGACCACGGCCCTCGAACTCGCCGACGGCTTCGACGTGCTCGGCCTCGGCCTCGGCGCGGTCGGCCCGCTGGACCACCGCGCCGGCCTGGTCCGCGACGCGACGAACATGCCCGGCTGGCGCGACGTGCCCCTGCGGGAGTTGCTGGAGCAGCGCACCGGGCTGCCGGTGACGCTCGACAAGAACACCAACGCCGCCGCGTTCGCCCGGCTCTGGCCGCACGGCGAGCCGACGGCGACCGCGGTGGTGCTCGTCGGCACCGGCATCGGCGTCGGCCTGCTGATCGACGGGCGGCTCTACCGCGGCCCGCGGACCAACGCGGGTGAGTTCGGGCACACCACGATCGCCTACGACGGGCCGCGCTGCGCCTGCGGGCGACGCGGCTGCGTCGAGATCATGGCCAAGCGGGCACCGGACACCCGGACCGCCGCCGGCTTCCTCGGCATCGGGCTGGCCGACCTGGTGCAGGTGCTCGACCTCGAGCGGATCGTGCTGGCCGGGCGGGCGGTCCGGGACGAGCCGGACGTCCACCGGGAAGCCGTCTCGGCCCGGCTCGGGGAACTGCTGCCGCTGCCGCACTGGCAGCGGATCGAGGTCGTCGAAGACGGCTCCGGCGAGGAGATCGTCACCCGCGGCGCGGCCGCGGAGGTGCTGGCCTCGTACTACGCGAATCCGGCATGATCACCGGCTGCACCACCGCGCACGCCGATCACCGATACGATCCGCCTCGTGCCAGAGGAGACCACGCGGGAGCCGGAACCCGGCCCGGTGACGCTGACCCGGGCGGAACGCGTCGTCCCGAGCTGGAACGAGCCGCTCGCGGCGGCGGTCACCAGGCCACTCGGCGGCCCGCTCGGTGAGCACGCGGCAGTCGGCAGGCACTGGTTCTGGTCGCCGCAGCGCGTCGGGCTGCTGCTGGCCACCCTGGCGCTGATGCTGTGCTGGTTCGGCAAGGGCTCCTGCATCCAGCAGTACCAGGACTCCAGCGGCGCCACCCAGCTCGACTGGCGCGCGGGCCGCCCGTTCGTGGCCATGTGCTACTCCGACATCGTGCCGCTCTACGGCTCCGAGCGGCTCGACCGGCCGGGCACCTTCCCGTACTACACGTCGTGGACGGAAAGCTCGCAGACCGCCGAGAACAACACCCGGTACATGGAGTACCCGGTGCTCACCGGCCTCTTCCAGTGGGCGAACGCGAAGCTCGCGGCGGGCTGGCTGAACGTCGCCGAGTCCGGCTGGCTGCCCGGCGCGCTGCCGGTGGCGGTCTACTTCGACATCACGGCGTTCTTCCTGGCGGTCGCGTGGCTGGTCACGGTGTGGGCGACCGGCCGGACGGTGAGACGCCGCCCGTGGGACATGGTCCTGGTGGCGATCTCGCCGCTGGTGCTGGTGCACGCGTTCACCAACTTCGACGCGCTCGCGACCGCGTTCACCGCGACCGGCCTGCTCGCCTGGGCGCGGAAGCGCCCGCTGCTCGCCGGCGTCCTGCTCGGGCTGGGCGCGACGGCGAAGCTCTACCCGCTCTTCCTGCTCGGCGTGCTGTTCGCGCTGTGCCTGCGCGCGGGCAAGCTGACGCCGTTCTGGAAGACCGCGGGCGCCGCCGTGGTGACGTGGCTGGCGGTGAACGCGCCGTTCATCCTCACCGCGACCCGCGGCTGGTGGGAGTTCTTCCGGATGAGCACCCTGCGGCCGATGGACCCGGACTCGCTGTACAACGTCTTCTCGTCCACCACCGGCTGGGCCGGGTTCGACGGCGTGCTGCAGAAGAACCAGACGCCGGCGTACCTGAACCTCACGGTGGCCGTGCTGTTCCTGACCTGCTGCGCCGGGATCGCCTACCTCGCGCTGGCCGCGCCACGCCGGCCGCGCGTCGGCCAGCTCGCGTTCCTCGTCGTGGCCGCGTTCCTGCTGACGAACAAGGTGTGGAGCCCGCAGTACTCGCTGTGGCTGGTCCCGCTGGCGGTGCTCGCGATCCCGCGCTGGCGGCTGCTGCTCGGCTGGATGCTGATCGACGCCGTCGTCTGGGTGCCGCGGATGTTCTACTACCTCGGCGTCGACCACAAGGGCCTGCCCGAAGGCTGGTTCCTCGGCACGGTCGTGGTCCGCGACCTCGCCGTCATCGGCCTCTGCGTGCTGGTCGTCCGGGAGATCTACCGCCCGGCCACCGACCTGGTGCGGATGGAGGGCGAGGACGACCCGGCCGGCGGCTTCCTCGACGGCGCCCGGGACGTGATCATCCCGAACGCCACCCGGCGCCGCCGGCGGACCGTGACCGTCTAACCCAGCTGTTCGCGCAGGTAGGCGATGTCGGCGGCCTGCCCATCGGCCGGGGTCTCGACGACGACCGGGGCACCCGCCTCGCGGGCGACGGCGACCAGCACCTCGGGGTCGATCGTGCCCTCGCCCTTGACGACGTTGGCGTGCCGGTCCCGGGTCGAGCCGAACTCGTCGCGGGAGTTGTTGAGGTGCACCAGGTCGATCCGGCCGGTGATGGCCTTGACCTTCTCGACGGCGGTGGCGAGGTCCCAGCCCGCGGCGAACGCGTGGCAGGTGTCCAGGCAGAACCCGGCGCCGAACTCGCCGACCTTGTCCCACAACCGGGCGATGACGTCGAGGTCGCGGGTCATCGCGTTCTCGCCGCCGGCGGTGTTCTCGATCAGGATCGGGACCTTGAAGCCGCCCTTTTCCTGCTCGCGCTCGAACAGCTTGCGCCAGTTGTCCAGACCGGCCTCGGCGTCGTCGTTCGCGCCGACGTGCCCGCCGTGCACGATCAGGCCCTTCGCGCCGATCGCGGCCGCACCGTCCGCGTGCTGCGTGACGTTCTTCCGGGACGGGATCCGGATCCGATTGTTCAGCGAAGCCACGTTGATGAGGTACGGCGAGTGGATGAACACCTCGACCGGGTCGGCCTGGATGGCTTCGCCGTGCGGGTGCGGCTTCGGGGCCTTCCAGCCCTGCGGGTCGGAGAGGAAGAACTGGACGACGTCGGCTTTGCGCTCGACGACCGCGGCCAGCGGGTCGTCGTCACGGACATGGGCGCCAATCAGCATGCCGAGCACGCTACTCCGGGGCCCGATTCCGGCCGGTGGGCCCGGTTGGTGACGCTGGTGGAGTACCGTGAGCGCGTTCCGTGATCCAGATCGGTCCGACTGCCGGAGGGGCATGATGGCAAAGCACGTCACCCGGATCACCGCGCTGGGTTTCACGATCGCCGCTTCGGCCGTGCTGGCCGCGCCGGGCGTGGCGAGCGCCGCCCCCAGCCCCACGTTGGGCGGGGACTGCCAGGCCACGCTGCAGCAGGGGAGCGCGAACGGCCTGGTGCTCGACGCCGGCGCCCCGCTGAACGCCCCGAACCAGCTCACCGTCGGCCTCGACTCGAGTTCGCGGAACACGAACGGCTCGGCCCCCCTGCTCACGCTCCCGCTCGGCGACACGGTGAAGGCGCTCGGCATCGGCCGGCTGCCGCTGGTCGGTGACGCCGCGGCGAAGGGCGTCTGCCCGGTCGCGCAGGGCACGGTCAACGCGGTCGGCAACCTGACGCAGGGCGTGGCCGCCGAACTGCCGCCGGGCCCTTCCAAGCCGGCTCCGCCCGCTCCGCCGGGCCCGACCCCGCCGAACCCGAACCCGAACCCGCCGAGCCCGGGGCCGAACCCGCCCGGCTCGAGCATCGGCCCGGTGGTCACCGGGCAGGGGAACGCGGGCCTGCCGGGCGACGCGATCTCGGGCATCTTCACCAACGCGGCGCTGCTGCCGGGCAGCCTGGTGCAGGCGCCGGTGATCGCGCAGATCATCCCGGGCCAGCAGGTCCCGCCGCCGACCGTCGACGCCCAGCGGTCCGGCACGGCGGAGGCCCTGCCGGGTGTCACCCCACCGGCGAAGCTGCCGATGCTGCTCGCGGTGCTGGCGCTGGCGATCGTCGCGGCCGCGCTCGTCCGGGCCTGGATCCGCCGCAGC
Source organism: Amycolatopsis sp. NPDC058278 (assembly GCF_042881395.1). NCBI lineage: Bacteria > Bacillati > Actinomycetota > Actinomycetes > Pseudonocardiales > Pseudonocardiaceae > Amycolatopsis > Amycolatopsis sp. NPDC058278. Next base: position 81,981 of record NZ_JBHVXZ010000032.1, read on the forward strand.
CCCGCCTGACGCACGGTGACCTCGGCTTCCACCCGAATGCCGGACATTTTTGAGCGAGCGGGCGTCACCCGGCTGCCTTAACGTCGTTGTACTGGTAGGTAGGCGACGAGACCAGGGGCGGCGAGCATGCAGGATCGAACACGGAGGGCTACAGCGGTCGGTGCGGCGGCGGTCGTCCTCGCGGGTTCGGCCGTGCTCGGGCTGCCCGGCACCGCCTCGGCGGACACGATCACGGCCAAGTGCGGTGACACGATCAGCGCCAAGCCCGGAGACACCGTCAAGGCCACGACACCGCTGCTCGGCCTCCCGCTCAACCTCGGCGTCGTCACCGAAGGCACGAAGGTGCTGACCGGGACGATCAACGCCATCCTCGGCACGCTCTGCCAGGTCACCGTGAACGTGGTGAACACCGTCGTCTCGCCGGTGCCGGTGGTCGGCGCGCCCGCGGCGAGCGCCATCAACCAGGGCGTCCAGGGCGTGACCGGCGGCACCCAGCAGGGCCTCCGCTCGCTCAGCGGCGGCGGTCAGCCCGCGCCGCAGCAACCTGGCGGCACGGATGGGAACCCGCAGCAGCAGCCACCGGCCCAGAGCGGGTCCGGGGGCGCGCCGCAGCAGGGCGGCACCCCGGCGGGCACCACCCCGATCCCGGACGCGAACAGCCCGCTCCTGCCCGGCTTCGCGAGCACCCCGGTGTTCGGCGGCTTCCCGTTCACCCTCGGCACGGGCTACGCCCCGATGCGCGACTACAGCGGCATCCCGTTCGCGACGGCCGGGCTGTTCACCCCGTCGCCGGCGATCCGGTACGGCAGCCAGATCCCGGGTTACGCCCCGCAGTACGGCCTCACCGGTCCGGACGGCGCGTCGGACCGCGACTCCGGCGTCCAAACCGCCGGCCAGGCCGAAGCGCTACCCTCGGCGTCGGACGGCTTCACCAACGGGTCGGAGTTGCCGCTGCTGATCGCGGTCCTGGCCCTTTCCGGAGTCAGTGCGGGACTCGTCCGCACGTGGGTGCTCCGCCGAATGGCCGCTGCGAATTGATCCAACTGCCGAGTATCTTTCACGTATCTCCCTCGTTCATTCTGGTGTTGCCCGGAACGACGCCCCCGTAATTCCCTGGAGGACAGTGCTCGTGCGGAAGATCCCCACCTGGCAGACGACCCGCCGTGCACTGACCGTCACCGCCGTCGCCGCGTTCGTGACCGGCGGCGCGTTCCTCTCCGCGGGTACCGCCTCCGCCGCGACGACCCTCGTCAGCAACAGCTGCACGGGTTCGGTCACCGGCCAGATGGGCGACCAGGTGGCGATCGACGGAGCTTCGGTCAAGGCACTGGTCACCAAGGGTGCCAACGACGCAGGCACCGTCGCGATCGGCAGCTGGGCCGGCGATTCCATCGCCAAGAACCACTCGATCCCGGTGGGCCAGATCCCGAACTCGGCGGGCGGCGAGGCGACCGGCGCCGAGATCGGCAAGGCGGTGCGCACCGCGCTCGCCAACTCCGGCACGTGGGGACTCGGGCTCGACTGGAACAAGACTCTGAACAGCGTGGAGACCACGGTCGCCAAGGGCTGTGGCCTGACGCTGCTCGCCGGCAACTACGTGGCGCCGAGCACGCCCACCCCGCAGAACGCCGGCACCCCGCAGGGCGGTACCGGCACCACCCCCGGCGGCGCGTCGGGCAACCTCTCGAACCTCAACCCGGGCACGGCCGGCGGCACGGGCGGCAGCGCCCCGATGCGCGACTACAGCGGCATCCCCACGGCGACCGCCGGCACGGCCGTCGCCCCGGGCGTGCGCTACCCGGCGAACGGCACCCTCCCCGGCGACGCGTCCGCCCCGCAGGCGGGCGCGGGCGACCAGAGCGGCCAGGGCGTGGACATCCGCGACGCCGGCAACGCGCAGTCGCTGGCCTCGAACAGCGCGCCGAACGACGTGCAGCTGCCCATGCTGATCGCGGTGATCGTGCTCGCCGGCGTCACCGCCGGGCTCGTCCGCACCTGGGTCCTGCGCCGGGCCGCCTGACCCCCGAGAAGAGACCCGCTGTCCGGTCTCCTCGATACCCCCAGGTAGCCTTACCTGGACAAACCCTCCTGTCACGGACAGTCCGTGACCGCGAGCCCATAGGAGGTGAGTGGTTGTGTCACGCCATTACGAGGTAATGGTCATCCTGGACCCCACGCTCGACGAGCGCACTGTCGCTCCGACGCTGGACACCTTCCTCAACGTGATCCGCACTTCGGGCGGAAGCGTCGAGAAGGTCGACGTCTGGGGCCGGCGCCGGCTTTCGTACGAGATCAAGAAGCACGCGGAGGGCATCTACGCCCTGCTGGACCTGAACTCGTCCTCGGACGCGGTGAAGGAGCTGGACCGCCAGCTTTCGCTGCAGGAGACCGTGCTCCGCACCAAGGTCATGCGTCGCGAGGTCAAGCGCGCCGCGGCCAAGCCCGCCGCCGCCAAGGCCTGAGCCGAAGGGGAATCCCGATGGCTGGAGACACCGTCATCACGGTGATCGGCAACCTGACGTCCGACCCGGAGCTGCGCTTCACCCCGTCCGGTGCGGCGGTCGCGAACTTCACCGTCGCGTCCACGCCCCGCACGCTCGACAAGCAGTCGGGCGAGTGGAAGGACGGCGAAGCGCTGTTCCTGCGCTGCAACATCTGGCGCCAGGCGGCGGAGAACGTCGCCGAGTCCCTGACCCGCGGCGCCCGCGTCGTCGTGCAGGGCCGCCTGAAGCAGCGGTCGTTCGAGACGAAGGAAGGCGAGAAGCGGACCGTCGTCGAGCTCGAGGTCGACGAGATCGGCCCCTCGCTGCGTTACGCCACGGCCAAGGTCAACAAGGTCAGCCGCGGTGGCGGCGGCGGCGGTGACTTCGGCGGCGGCGGTGGCGGTGGAAACCGCGGTGGCGGCGGCGGAATGCCGGCCGACGACCCGTGGGGTTCCGCCCCGGCCGCCAGCAGCGGTGGCGGCGGCGGCTTCTCGGACGAGCCTCCCTTCTGATCTCGTACACATCCACAGATTTGAATTTCCAGGAGTAGACAGTGGCCAAGCCACCCATTCGCAAGCCCAAGAAGAAGGTCTGCGTGTTCTGCAAGGCCGAGAAGAAGGGCCGCCCGGAACTGATCGACTACAAGGACACCAACCTGCTGCGGAAGTACATCTCCGACCGCGGCAAGATCCGTGCCCGTCGCGTCACCGGCAACTGCAGCCAGCACCAGCGTGACATCGCCATCGCGGTCAAGAACTCCCGCGAGATGGCGCTGCTGCCCTACACCTCGACCGCGCGCTAAGGGAGGGCACTGAAATGGCGAAGATCATCCTCACCACGGACGTGGCCAACCTGGGCGGCCCCGGCGACATCGTCGAGGTCAAGGACGGCTACGCGCGCAACTACCTGCTCCCGCGGGGCTACGCGATCGCGGCCTCCAAGGGCGCGGAGAAGAACGTGCGCACCATCCAGCGCGCGCAGGAGAGCCGTCGCATCCGCGACCTCGACCACGCCAAGGAGATCAAGGCGACGCTGGAGGGCCTCGGCGCCATCCAGCTCACCGGCAAGGCGGCCGAGGGCTCGAAGAAGCTCTTCGGCTCGATCACCTCGGCCGAGATCGTCGACGCGATCAAGGCGGCCGGTGGCCCGCTCCTCGACAAGCGCATCATCGAGCTGCGCGACCACATCAAGACCGTGGGCAAGCACTCGGTCGGCGCCCGGCTCCACCCGGACGTCAAGGTCGAGGTGCGGCTCGAGGTCAAGGCCGTCGCGCAGTAAGGCGACGACAGCAAGATCCGGCTGTTCCACAGGCGGGGCGTCCCACACCGGGACGC